>NZ_JBHSDI010000059.1:0-96788 GCF_042651045.1 Marinobacter lacisalsi | reverse complement strand
CTTTAACGGAAAATTCCGGGATGAGTGTCTGAATGAACACTGGTTCCGGGATCTTGCACACGCGCGGGAGAAGATCAGCAATTGGCGTTTGGACTACAATGAGCAACGTCCGCATTCATCCCTGGGGTATCAGACCCCCTTGGAGTTTGCCTCCGCTCTCCGACTTGGAAAAACTGATTCAGAAGCACCGGACATTACTAGGGAGCAGTTGGATTAAAGACTGGGGGCAGGTCAGACACAATTTGGACACAGGCTCTATTTCGTGTGCCAAACAGGACAATTTCATAAACCGGGCAAAGGTCGTTAGCTGATTTGAAACCTGGGACCTTTCGGATTTGGGAGTGTTCCGGGAGATGGGGGTATAACGTGTTGATCTGCCATCAAAATGGCCCGCCCGTCAGGATTCGAACCTGAGACCTTCGCCTCCGGAGGGCGACGCTCTATCCAGCTGAGCTACGGGCGGATATCGAACCACCATCTGCCGGTGATTTCGAGTGCGCAATCTTACTTGCGCAGCGTTACTCTGTCCAGCCCTGACTAAAACCGTTTTGCTGTCATCGCGTATACTTGATGAAAGGCAATCTGGCCGGGTTTCATCCGGGTGGGGCTTTCCCATGATTGAACGCTTATCTGACAGCAATGGCATACGCTACCGGCTGACCCCCAACCGGTCCATCAGCTGGCCCGCGCTGGTTCGTGTCTGGCTGGGGCTGGTGGCACTGACGTCCATTGTGGTGGCGGGGATGAGTCTCGCCGGCGCCTGGCTGGTGATCCCGTTTGCCGGGCTGGAACTGGTCGCGGTGGGGGCCGGGTTATGGTACACCGCTCGCCTTTGCTGCCGGCAGGAAGTGATTACCTTCGGGGCGTCGCGGGTGCTGCTGGAAAAGGGCCATGAACAACCCGAACAGCGTTGGGACTGGCCCCGCCCGGGTGTACGCGTATTGCTCGATGAACGGCCCCATCCCTGGCTGCGGGAACGCGTCTGCCTCTGTTGCAACGGAGAGGAGGTGCCACTGGCGGACTTCCTCAACCCGCGGGATTCCCGGCAACTCGTCACCTTGCTGGAAAGCCAGGGTTTCCCCGTACGTCGCCGGAGCCGGGAAATAGAGGGCGTGCGCTTCTGACTCCGTTTCAGCCTCGCTTGAGCACCTCTGGCTCAAGGCTCACTACCCGGGATTCGTTGCCCACAGTCACTTCACCATCCTGAACATTCACCTGTAGCGTCATCGACCGGTCCGCCAGTTCAGCCAGGGCGTCGGTATCGTCCTGGGCCAAGGCGATGACGGTCAGGTGATTGAAGCGCTCGAGCCGGTTGTGGTGCTTGTCCCACCACACCGGCACACCACGCCCGCCATAGACATAGAGGGTGACCCGCTCGGCCCGGTTGCAGGCCTTGCGGATACGGTCTTCCTCGGGCAGGCCCACCTCGATCCAGTGTTCGATATCCCCGGTCAGGGTCTTGCACCATAGGTCGGGCTCGTCATCGGTGCTCAGGCCGCGGGTGAATTCCAGCTGGTCACCGGCATTCAGGGCGAAGGCCAGCAGCCTGACCATCATCCGCTCATCGGTTTCCGACGGGTGTCGGGCAATGGTCAGGTGGTGGTCTGCGTAGTAGTGACGGTCCATGTCGGCGATGTTCAGGGTCGCCTTGAACACGGTGGCTTTCAGGGCCATGGTTTGCTCCGCTCGGGTTGTCTGGTCGAGCAGAGTGTAGCGGATCTGGGCGACGGCGCCGCGAAATTTTCAGGACCCGGATGCGTGGCGGGCGCTTTTCTGTGACGATTTGTACAAATTTTCTCAATTGACTTGCAATCTCTTTTACGAATAACAATAATTATCACTAACTTTAATCGGTGTGTGAGATTTTGCCTATGTACGTCTGCCTTTGTACCGGTGTGACCGATCGGGAAATCCGCGAAGCGGCTGAAAGCGGTGTCAGTTCCATGCGCCAGTTGGGCAAGGAGCTGGGTGTGGGGCGTCAATGCGGCCGCTGTGCCTGCACCGCCCGGGAAATCCTGAGGGAGAGCCGCTCCACCGATTATCTGGCCCTGGCGGACATGCTCGCCCAACCTGCCTGACCCGACGCCCCTCCGGGGCGTTGTCAATGCGCTGTGTCAAACGTAAACCATTCTCTTACGCGATTTTTTCTCTCCGGAAATGGGTCTATCCTTGTGCCAATTCCGCTGATTGAAGGCGGACAACCAATACCGAAATTCGAGAGGAGGTCCCGCACGTGAAAGGTGACAAGACGGTTATTCAGCATCTGAACAAGGTTCTGGGCAACGAGCTGACTGCAATCAACCAGTATTTCCTGCACTCACGTATGTACAAGGACTGGGGCATCACCAAGCTGGCGGACAAGGAATACGAAGAGTCCATCGACGAGATGAAGCACGCGGACCAGCTGATTGAACGGATTCTGTTCCTGGAGGGCCTGCCGAACCTGCAGGATCTCAACAAGCTGCTGATCGGAGAGAACGTCCAGGAGATGATCGAGTGTGATCTCAAGCTGGAACACACCGCCCACAAGGATCTCAAGGAAGCGATCGTCTACTGCGAGCAGGTGCAGGACTACACCAGCCGTGAGCTGTTCCGCAGCATCCTGGACAGCGAGGAGGAACACATCGACTGGCTGGAAACCCAGCTGGAGCAGATTGGCCAGATGGGCATTCAGAATTACATCCAGCTACAGTCAGGTTCTGCCGAATAAGATCTGACTGTCGGTGCTCCTGTTTGGTGCGTGCGCCGGATCCCCTCGTTGTCAGAACAAACCCGGTGATTGCCACCGGGTTTCTTTTTTTTCATTTTTCAGGTGTTTCCTGCCGTTGTCACAGGCAAATGGCTAGAATGGGTCCGTTTGTTGCGTGAAGTCGATTGCCCACTAGTCGGGGCGTCACAAGTATCACTGTCGAAGACCAACTGGGAGAACAGTCGCCATGGACCTGTCCTGTTTTAAAGCTTACGACCTGCGAGGGCGCGTACCGGACCAGCTTAATGCAACGCTGGCGGAGAAGATCGGCCGGGCCTACGTGGAGGTGACCGGGGCCCGCAAGGTCATCGTCGGGTACGATATCCGCGAGTCCAGCCCTGAAATTGCCGATGCCCTCAGTTCCGGTTTGATGGCCGCCGGTGCGGACGTTTTTGATATCGGTCTTGGCGGCACCGAGCACGTGTACTTCGCGACCAGCCATTTTGGGATGGATGGCGGCATCATGGTGACCGCCAGCCACAACCCGAAAGACCACAACGGCATGAAGATGGTGGGGCCACAGTCCCGCCCCATCAGTTCAGACAACGGCCTGAACGACATCCGTGACCGGGTGCTCGAACCTTTTGCCGATGCCCCCAGGCAGGGCCGCCATGAACCACTGGAAGTGATGGCTCCCTACGTGGACCACCTGCTGGGGTATGTCGACGCCGCTGCCCTGACGCCCCTGAAGATTGTGGTCAACGCCGGCAACGGCGGTGCCGGTCTGGTGATCGACGCCCTGGAAAAGCACCTGCCCTTTGAGTTCATCAAGCTTCACCATGAACCGGACGGCAGCTTTCCCAACGGCGTGCCCAACCCGATATTGCCGGAAAACCGTGATGTTACGGCGGAGGCGGTGCTCAAGCACAAGGCGGCTATGGGCATTGCCTGGGATGGCGATTTTGACCGATGCTTTTTCTTTGATGAGACCGGCCGCTTCATTGAAGGCTACTATATCGTCGGCCTGCTGGCGGACCAGTTCCTGCGCAAGACGGGTGGCGGCAAGGTGATCCACGACCCGCGCCTGACCTGGAATACCCTGGACCTGGTGGAGGCGGCCGGCGGCGAGGCGGTTCAGAGCAAGACCGGCCATGCCTTTATCAAGCAGCGCATGCGGGACGAGGACGCCGTTTACGGCGGCGAGATGAGCGCCCATCACTATTTCCGTGATTTCGCCTACTGTGACAGTGGCATGATTCCCTGGTTGCTGGTGGCGGAGCGCCTGTGCCAGTCCGGCCAGCCCCTGTCATCGCTGATCGATGCCCGCATTGAAGCGTATCCGGCCAGTGGCGAGATCAACCGCACCATCGATAATCCGCCGAAGGTGATCAAGGCCATTGAGGAGACTTATGCCGGTGATGCGGTCTCCGTCAACCATGTGGACGGGCTGAGTGTCGAGTTCCCGGAGTGGCGTTTCAACCTGCGCATGTCCAACACCGAGCCGGTGGTACGCCTGAACGTGGAATCGCGGGCAGACAAGGCGCTGATGGAGCGGAAGACCGCCGAACTGCTGGTGGAGATGGATCGGTTGAACGCCTGACGCTTTAAAGCCCCTCTCCCCCGGAGGGAGAGGGGTTGGGGTGAGGGGGGAGACCTCCGTACAAAGTTTGGCCGCCTTCACCCTCACCCTGGCCCTCTCCCGTCAAGGGAGAGGGAATGTCTGGCACCGACATCGAGTTAGCCCTTCTGTTCTTACAGCCAGTCATTCAGCATGATGCCGATGCCGATCCGGTGGGTGCGTTCGTTGTAGTCGATGAGACTTTCCCCATAACCATTGTAGTACTGGATGTAGCCCTTGATGGTCTCCCCCAGGGGGAAGCTGTAGCCCAGTTCCACCGAGGTCTTGTTATCTTCCGTGCGCAGGTTGTTCAACAGCCGGGTGGAGATTACGTGGTCATCGTTCCACTTGTAGACAGCGATATAGTCGGCGTAACCCATGTACTCTTCGATGTCCGGGTTGTCATCGTCACGATCGTTTTCTGGTAACCGGTACCAGGGGTTCACCATGAACAGCCAGCGGTCATAGGTATAGGCGATGCTGCCCTTGATGCGGTTCCAGCTGCGGGAGCGGGGTTCCGACTGGCCGTTGGACTGGTGAGTGAAGCCTATGGAGGCGCTGGTCAGCTGTCCAGGGCCAAGATCCCAGCCCAGTCGCTGACGGACGAAGACTTCCGGCTGGTAGTTGGTCTCCCGGAAGGGGGCTGACTCTTCTGTGTCATAGACCTGCCAGAATGACGTCTGGGTATAGCCGAACCAGAGCGTGGTGCTGTCATCCAGCATGCCAGTGAGCAGGGGCACCCGGAAGCTGATCTGGTACTTGGCTTCCTCGCTCTGCAGACGGGAATCGTACGTCGATTCCCCCAGCCTGGGACTGTCGGGGGTCTGGTTAGGATTGTCCACATAGGTATAGGGCAGGATATAGGTGGGCTGGTAGGGAACGAAGCCGCCAATCAGTGAGCCGATCAATCTTTCCCTGGCTTCATATTCCTCCACTTCCTGCTCCATGGCCCGTCCGTTCGACGTGTTTTCGTCGGATTGATCCATCTCCTGTTCCAGCTCTTCCGCCAGTTCCGGGATATCGTTTCTGGACTCCGCCTCCGTTGTGGGGGCTTGCTGATCCTGGGCCATGGCCGTCAAGGGCAATCCGGCACCGATGGTGGTTAGCAGCAGTGCAGCCAGTGTCCGTTGTTTCATGTGGGGTCCTTTGAAAAATGAGTCTGCATTATGAACGAGCGGGCATGAACAGGTCATGAACGAGCAATTACACGGGCAGGCTTTGCCAGGTCTGAGCTATGGCGTAGGCCCAGACGCCAAGCAGTGTCAGCGCCAGCAATGAGAACAGAAATTTCTGGCGCCCGGCTGCCGTACCCCCGGCCGCAGCTACCCAGCGAATATACATCAGCCCGAGAAACGACAGGAATACCGCCAGGCTCGCCACGGCGGGAATCAGCAGCCAGAACGGCTGGACCGGGTCGGTATCGCGGCCCTGCCGACCCAGCAGCGCCATGGACCCGACCAGGACGGCCAGGGAAACAAATTCGGTCACCAGGAGAGGTTTGCGCCAGGGGTGTTTGTTCTGCGATGGCTTGCCTGTCATTGCGGTCCCATGAGTAGCTGGTTGATGGATGCGACCTATCTTAGCGTTTCGTTGGTTTTTTTGCCCGGCTCCAGCCGCTATAATGCGCCCACATACAATATTGGGGGCCGTTGGATCCGCCCTGAATAACGTTTCTGGCTACCCAACATGCTCTGATGAGAGGTGCATAGTGAAAATGATGAAACTCCTGGCGGCCGTACTGGTTGCAACCGGCCTGACCGCTGGCGCCGTAATGGCCAGTGTTGAAGACCAGATCCGTGAGCGTATCGCGCCGGTCGGCGAAGTATGTCTTCAAGGCGAAGACTGTGGCTCCGCGGCACCGGCTGCAGCCTCCAATGATGGCCCCCGCTCCGGTGAGGATGTGTACGCCGCCGCCTGCCAGGCCTGTCATGCGTCCGGCGTAGCCGGTGCTCCGGTGGCTGGCGATGCCGATGCCTGGAGTTCACGGGTCGACAAAGGCATGGAAACCCTGATTGATCACGCTATCAATGGTTTCAACGCCATGCCACCGAAGGGCGGCTGTAGCTCCTGCTCGGATGAGGAAATCCAGGCCGCTGTTGAGTACCTGGTGGAACAGGTACAGTAAGATCGCTGGCGGGCCGGAGCTCCTCGCAACCGGCCCGCTTTCCACACTTTCCTGCGCTTTAACCTTCCAGGTCGCCCAGCAATGCGCTGAGCGTTGCCTTGCCTTTTTCCTGATTGGCCTCCTGGTCCAGATCACCCATGCCTTCCCTTCGTACATCGTCTTCCGGCAGCTCGTCGAGGAAACGGCTGGGGATGGTTTCCATCTTTTCGCCATACTGACGCCGCTGGCCGGCATAGGTCAGGGTCAGGGTCTCCCGGGCCCGGGTGATGCCCACGTACATCAGGCGACGTTCTTCCTCAATGTTGCCTTCCTCGATACTGGAGCGGTGCGGCAGGATTTCCTCTTCCAGCCCCATAATGAAAACATGGGGAAATTCCAGGCCCTTTGAAGCGTGCAGGGTGAGCAACTGTACCTTGTCGCTGTCGTCCTCTTCTTCCTGCTGTTCCATCAGGTCCCGCAGGATGAGCCGGCTGATGGCGTCCTCGATGGTGGTCTCGTTGGCAGTGCCCTTGTCGTTGTCGAGCATGCGCTGCACGGAATCGATCAGATACCAGATATTCTCCATGCGACGTTCGGCCGCCTTGGGGCTACTGGCATGCTGGTGCAGCCATTCCTCGTACTCGATATCGGTGAACAGCTGTTTCAGCACCGGTATCGGGTCTTCCTCGTACAGGCGGCGGCAGGTGGCCTCCACCCAGTGGCGGAAGCGGCGCAACCGGTCCAGTCCCTTCTCGGTGACATGGGTTTCCACCCCCATTTCGTCCAGGGCCCGGTGCATGCTGATGTCACGGGAGCGCGAATAGTGGCTCAGCTGCTCCAGGGTGCGGGGGCCGATTTCCCGCCTTGGCACATTCACCACCCGCAGGAAGGCGGCGTCGTCGTCGGGGTTGATCAGCAACCGCAGATAGGCCATGGCATCGCGGATCTCGTTCTTGGCGAAGAACGACTGGCCGCCGGAAATGCGATAGGGAATCTGGAACGCCTGCAGTTTCATTTCCAACAGACGGGCCTGGTGGTTGCCCCGGTAGAGCACGGCGAAGTCCCGGAACTGCAGGCCCTTCTTGAGTTTCTGGTCGATGATCTCGGAGGCCACCCGGTGAACCTCGGCGTCTTCGTTGCGGCAGCGCACGATACGCAGTTCATCGCCGATAGTGTGGTCACTCCATAGCACCTTCTCGAACACGTGGGGGTTATTGGCGATGACTTCGTTGGCGCAGCGCAGGATGCGCGAGGTGGAACGGTAGTTCTGCTCCAGCTTGACGATCTTCAGGCTGGGGAAATCCGCCTTGAGCTGGACCAGGTTCTCCGGCCTCGCGCCACGCCAGGCATAGATGGACTGGTCATCGTCGCCCACCACGGTAAAGGCCGCGCGCTCCGCTACCAGAAGCTTGACCAGTTCGTACTGGCACAGGTTGGTGTCCTGATATTCGTCCACCAGCATGTAGCGGATCTTGCGGCGCCATTTGGCCAGTACCTCCGGTACGGTGTGGAAGAGTTGCACCGGCAGCAGGATCAGGTCGTCAAAGTCCACCGCATTGTAGGCCTTCAGGTACTGCTGGTAGCGTTTGTAGATCAGCGCAATACGCTGCTCCCGCTCATCCGCCGCCTTGCTCCAGGCTTCCTGCGGGCCCTTCATGTCGTTTTTCCAGGTGGAGATGGTACTCTGGATGTCCGACAACTCGTCACCGGCATCGGCGCTGGCTTCCCGCAGCATCAGGTCCTGCAGCAGGGCCTTGGCGTCTTCCGCATCGAAAATGGAGAACCCCGGGTGATAGCCCAGGTGGGCGAGCTCTTCCCGGATGATGTGCATGCCGAGGTTGTGGAAGGTGGACACGGTCAGCCCCCGGGTGAGTTTGCGGTCCACCAGCTTGCCCACGCGCTCTTTCATTTCCCGGGCGGCCTTGTTGGTGAAGGTCACCGCGGCAATATGTCGCCCCGGAATGCCGGCCTGCTCGATCAGGTAGGCAATCTTGCGGGTAATCACGCTGGTCTTGCCGCTTCCGGCCCCGGCCAGAACCAGCAGGGGGCCGTCGATATAGTGGACGGCTTCGCGTTGACGTGGGTTGAGTTGTGACACATTTCACCTGGCGTGGGATTTAACAACGAAGAAGCATTCTACCTGAGTGTAATTTCTGTATCTTCTGTGGCTTTCAGCTATCTTGTAGGTGGTATCAAATGATAGGTCGGAAAATCGGGACGCGGCAGTTGGTTACCCTTTCACATCGGGGAACCAGGCCGCTTTCATCATACAGCTTCGGGGTTGTGCAGTACCTGCGGCTGGGACGCTCCGGGAACAGAGAGCACCAGAACCTTCATGCAGTCTGATAATCTGCGCATCCTGGTCCTGACCGGGGAACATACCGATTTCCTCTGGTACGGCCACCTGCTCCGTGGCCACGGAGATTTCGTGCCGGAGCTGACCTGGTGTCCGGATCCGGACGATGTCGGTGACCTGCTGCTTAACGCCCACTTTGACGTGCTGCTCTGGGAGTGTGCGTTCCATGCCGGGTCCCGTGCCGGCTTCCTGCAGTACCTTGCCGTCGCCGGCCATGAAAAACCTGTGATCGCCCTGGGTGCGGCCTGTGAGGATGAGCTGAGCCAGGCAATGCTGGGCGGTGGTGCGGCGGATTACCTGAGCAAGGCCCGCCTTGACCGCTGGTCACTGGGCCGGGCGGTGCGCTGTGTCTGGTTCCGTCAGCAACTGGAAGACAGCACCGGGGGGCAGTTGGGGCGGGAAGTGGCCAGCGGTTTTATCAACCGCAACCTGTTCTTTGATCGCCTTCAGCAGGCCATCCTGCGGGCAGAGCGGGGCGACCACCGGCTGGCGCTGGTGCATATCAATATCGACGATTTCCGCACCGTGAACGAATCCCTGGGCTACCGTCGTGGCGACGAGCTGGTGCTGAAGCTGGCGGAACGGCTGCGCACGGTGATCCGTCGGGTGGATTCCCTGATGCGCATTGGCGGCGACGAGCTGGCGGTGATTGCGGAAAACGTGGATGATTCCCTCGACCTGTCCCATATTGTTCGCAAGCTGGTGGCCGCCCTGGGGGAACCTGTCAACGTGGGCGGCAGTATGGTGGGGGTTACCGCCAGTCTTGGCGTGTCCACCTTCCCGGAAGCCGGCGACACGCCGGAAACCCTCCTGCGACGGGCCAACCGGGCCATGTTCGAGGCCAAGCGGGACGCCGGCACCAGCTACCGTTTCTACAATCGCCAGCTGCATATCTCCGCCGGTCATCAGATCAAGCTGGAAGGCGATCTGCGCAATGCGCTTCGGGGCAATGAACTGGAGCTCTATTACCAGCCCCGTGTCGACCTGATCACCGGTGAGGTGAGGGGTGTGGAGTGCCTGATTCGCTGGAACCACCCGACCCGGGGTCTGGTCATGCCCGACGAGTTCATTCCGGCCGCCGAACGCAGCGGGCTGATCGTACCCATCGGCTACTGGGTGATCGAGCAGGCCTGCGAACGCCTGAGGGAATCCGCTGATCTGGGCTTCCCCGGCATGGTGTTCGCGGTCAACCTGTCGTTCCGCCAGTTCCACGACCGCAAGATGACGGAAACCATCTTCCGGATTATCTTCAATGCCAATGTCGATACCTCGCTACTGGAACTGGAGCTGACCGAAAGTGCCATGATGCACGACCCGGACTATGCCCAGCGCTGCCTGCGGGAGCTCAGTCAGTTGGGTATCAGCTTTGCCCTGGACGACTTCGGCACCGGCTACTCGTCGCTGACCAACCTCCAGCACTTGCCCATTTCCCTGGTCAAGATCGACAAGTCGTTCGTCCAGGCGCTCGGCCAGACCGGGGATTCCGAACACATCATTCGCGCCATTATCAGCCTGGCCCACAGCCTGCAGATGAGCGTGGTGGCGGAGGGCGTGGAGACAGAAGGGCAGCTGGCTTTCCTGCGTGATCAGCACTGTGACGAGGTGCAGGGGTTCTACTACGCCAGGCCCATGCCCTGGTCTGATCTGATTACTTTCCTGCATGACCGCAACCGCCTCGCTTGCCTGCCGGAGTAAGGCCCTGTACCTTTTGCTCCTCAGCCTAATACAGTCAGGGACCACCAGCAGACAAAACTGTCAAAGGTCCACTTTTCAGGTAACACAGCATGATCCGTATTCCCGCCCTTATTGCCGAAGAACTTGGCGTTCGTGAACAACAGGTAAATGCCACCATTGCCCTGCTGGACGAGGGTGCCACCGTGCCCTTTATCGCCCGCTACCGGAAAGAAGTCACCGGAGAGCTGGACGACAGCCAGCTGCGGAACCTGGAAGAGCGACTGCGCTATTTGCGGGAACTGGAAGATCGCCGGGAAACGATCCTCAACAGCATTGACGAGCAGGGCAAGCTGACGGACGAACTCAGGGCCGCTATCAACGAGGCGGATACCAAGAACCGCCTGGAAGACCTTTACCTGCCCTATAAGCCCAAGCGTCGTACCAAGGCCCAGATTGCCCGCGAGGCCGGCCTGGAGCCACTGGCGGACACGCTCTACGATGACCCGACCCAGGATCCGGAAGCCGTGGCGGCCGGCTTTCTCAATCCGGAAGCGGGCGTGGAAGACGTCAAGTCGGCCCTTGAGGGGGCCCGCAATATCCTGATGGAGCGTTTTGCCGAGGATGCCGAACTGCTGGGTCAGTTGCGGGAGTATCTGTGGCGTGACGGTGAACTGAAGGTCACCGTGATTGAAGGCAAGGAGAATGAGGGCGCCAAGTTCCGGGACTACTTCGACCACCGGGAGCCCCTGAGGAAAATGCCGTCCCACCGGGCCCTGGCGGTGTTGCGGGGACGCAACGAAGGCATTCTCACCTATGGCATTACCGTGGAAGGGGAGAGCGAGGACCGTCGCGTGCCGCACCCGGCGGAAGGGAAGATCGCCGCCCACTGGCGCATCCGCGATGACGGCCGCCTGGCAGACCGTTGGCTGGCAGAGGTGGTGCGCTGGACCTGGCGGGTCAAGCTGTCCACCCAGTTGGAAACCGACCTTATGGCCCAGGTCCGTGAAGCCGCCGAAGCCGAAGCGATCCAGGTATTCGCCAACAACCTGAAGGACCTGCTACTGCTGGCTCCGGCCGGCCCCCGCGCCACCCTGGGCCTGGACCCGGGCCTGCGCACCGGGGTGAAGGTGGCGATTATCGACGCCACAGGGCAGGTGGCCGGTCACGGCGCCATCTACCCCCATGCTCCGAAAAACCAGTGGGACCAGTCCATTGAGCAGCTTGCCAAATGGTGCCGGCAATACCACGTTGAACTGGTGGCCATCGGTAACGGCACCGCCTCCCGGGAAACGGAAAAACTGGTCGGTGACCTGTGCAAACGTTATCCGGAATTCAAGCTCAATCGCATTGTGGTCAGTGAGTCCGGCGCGTCGATCTATTCCGCCTCCGAGTTTGCGTCCCGGGAGCTGCCGGACCTGGATGTCACTATCCGTGGTGCCGTATCCATTGCCCGCCGCCTGCAGGACCCACTGGCAGAGCTGGTCAAGATCGAGCCCAAGTCCATCGGCGTGGGCCAGTATCAGCACGATGTCTCCCAGGTACAGCTGGCCCGCAGCCTGGATGCCGTGGTGGAGGACTGTGTGAACGGCGTCGGGGTGGATCTGAACACGGCTTCCGCACCGCTATTGTCACGGGTATCCGGGCTCAACCCCGGCACGGCCGAAAACATCATTGATTTCCGCAGCCGCAACGGTGGTTTCCATAGCCGAAAGCAGCTGCTGGAGGTGCCCCGCCTGGGTCCCAAGACGTTCGAACAGGCGGCCGGCTTCCTGCGGATCAGCCGGGGAGAGAACCCGTTGGACCGCTCCGCCGTGCACCCCGAAGCCTACGGTGTGGTAGAGGCGATTGCACAGAAGAACGGTCGCAAGGTGGCGGACCTTATTGGTGATGTCAGCTTCCTGCGTTCCCTGAACCCGGAAGACTATGTCACTGAACAGTTTGGCGTTCTTACTATCCGCGACATCATCGCGGAGCTGGAGAAGCCGGGCCGGGACCCGCGCCCGGAATTCCGTTTCGCCAGTTTCCAGGAAGGGGTGGAGACCCTGAACGACCTGAAGCCGGGCATGACCCTGGAAGGGTCGGTGACCAACGTCACCAATTTCGGTGCCTTCGTGGATATCGGTGTCCATCAGGACGGCCTGGTGCATATCTCGGCCCTGTCCCACGAGTTCGTCAAGGACCCGCGGGAAGTGGTCAAGGCCGGCGACATCGTCAAGGTCAAGGTGATGGAAGTCGACATCCCCCGCAAACGGATCGGCCTGTCCATGCGACTGGACGACAAGCCCGGTGAAAGCAACCGCCCGGAGCGGGGGCAGGGCGACCGCAAGGCTTCCGGCAGGCCCCGTCAGGGTGCCGGGCCCCGCCAGAGCGGAAAGGGCAAGCCGCAGCAGCCCCAGGGCGCCATGGCCGGTGCGCTGGCCCAGGCCATGGCCTCAGCCAAGGACAAGCGCTAACGATTGATATGGGGGTGATTGCCCCCATATGCTTTTGAGCTTCTGACAGCGCACTGACGACTGGCTGCTGCCAGAAGCCCCACACATTGTCCGCAACGGCGATCGGGCCGTTTTCGGGTGATCATAGGAGTCAACCATGGCTGCATCGCGCCAGGCGCTGTTTTCACAGCTCACGGCCAGTGACTGGGACGGTTTCCTGAAAGGAGCCGAGAAAGAAGGCTTGCGGGTGGACCGCAATGGTTATATTGCCCAGACACCCCACCCCGTGGCGCTGGGTTCGGCATTGACGCACCCCCGCATCACCACCGACTATTCCGAGTCACTGATGGAGCTGATCACGCCGGTGTGCCGCAGCACCGAGGAGATGCTGGCTTCACTGCGGGATATCCACTGGTTCGTGCACCAGCACCTGGGCGACGAAGTCCTCTGGTCCGCCAGTATGCCCTGTGAGCTGGATGGCGACCCCAGCATCCCCATTGCCGAGTACGGCAACTCCCATATCGGTCAGCTCAAGCATGTCTACCGCCAGGGGCTGGCAGTGCGATACGGGCGCATGATGCAGAGCATCGCCGGTGCCCACTACAACCTGTCGTTGCCGGACAGCTTCTGGCAGAAGTGGCAGCAGCAGCTGGACAACAACCAGTCTCTCAAGGACTTCAAGTCGGACCAGTATTTCTGGCTGATCCGCAACTTCCGTCGCCACAGCTGGCTGCTGATGTTGCTGTTCGGGGCGTCGCCGGCACTGGACGCCAGCTTCGTGAGAGGCATGAAGCATCAGCTGGCACCCCTGGGGAAAGACTCCTGGTTCGGTCGCCAGGCCACGTCCCTGCGTATGGGCGACCTGGGTTACCACAATAACGCCCAGTCATCGCTGAACATCTGCTTCAACGAACTGAAGACCTACACGGAAACCCTGGACCGTGCCATCCACACCGACTGGCCCGAATACCAGAAGATTGGTACCCGCCGGGGGGACCAGTTCATCCAGCTCAACACCAGCATCCTCCAGATCGAGAACGAGTACTACAGTGCTGTGCGCCCGAAGCGCACTACCGAGCGGGGTGAGAAGCCCATTCAGGCCCTGGATGACCGGGGCGTGGAGTACATCGAGGTGCGCTGCCTGGATCTTGATCCGTTCTCGCCGCTGGGCCTGAACGCCCCCCAGGTGGATTTCCTGGACCTGTTCCTGCTGGGGTGCCTGTTGAGAGACAGCCCGCGTATTGGTGATGAAGAATGCGAGCGGCTGGATGATAACTACAAGGATGTGATCAACGAGGGGCGCAACCCCGAGCTGCGACTGACCCGCTGCGACCAGACCACCCCGGTCATGGATGCCGCGCGGGAAGCCCTGGATGGTCTCGGGGAGCTGGCGGAGCAGCTTGATCACTGGCAGGGCGGTACGCGCTACCGGGAAGCCCTGGCAGTTCAGCGCGACAAGGTTGAGGACCCCGCCCTGCTGCCTTCGGCCCGGGTTGTCGCCGCCATGGAAGAGACCGGGCGCGGGCACCGGGATTGGACCCTGGCACTGTCCCGGGAGCACCAGAAGGCCCTCCAGGATGCCGTGCCGGATGAGCGGGTGCGTGCCGATTTCGAGCGGATGACCCGTGAATCCCTCGAGGAGCAGCGCGCCATGGAAGAAGCCGACAAGGCCAGCTTTGCACAGTTCCTGGAGAACTATCTGGCCAGTTGATGGTCACAGCGGCGGTCTGGTGCCCCGTTCGGTGAATTCACTGACCTGCTGAACCAGTGAGAGTCTGCTCCGATTAACGCTGGATCACGAACGAAGTGAACAGTACGTCGACAATCTCTTCACCGGTCTGCTGTTCCTCCAGCACCTGGTTCATCCGGTCGCGGGCTGCCTGTCGCACCGCCTGCTGGCCTTGATGGCCGGACAGCGCATCCAGGTCGGTCTGTTCGCCAAAAAGCATGACCAGTTCATGGCGCAGGCGTGGCATGTGGGTTTCAATGGCAGCCTTGGCAGTTTCGGTGCCGACCCGCAGGCTGACATCGGCCTTGAGGTAGGCGGGGCGTTCAGTGGGTTCACCGACATGGGTGACGAATGACGGTGTCATTTCCACATATTCGGTGTAGCTTTCGGTGGTTTCCTCGTCGTTCTCCGGTGCTTCCTCTTCATCCGCCGCCAGGGCGGGCAGTGAGAGGGCAGCGGCCAGGAGCAGGCTGATCCACAGGGTATGGGGTCGATTCATTATCGGCGTTCCTGGTTCATTTTTCATGGAAGTCTGGTTCGCAGAATAACAGGGCCCGAAGGCTGATGCAGCCATTACGGGCCACTGCGGCAGGGCTTTGGCAGGAGGTTATTGTTTACATGCGCAGGCTGATTTTTCTCTTCGCGTTTCTGGTTCCCGCCGGGTTGCTGGCTGTGGCGTTCTACATGGAGCATGTCATGGGCCTGGAGCCCTGTCCGCTTTGCTGGCTGCAGCGTTTCGCCTTTATGGGGGTGGCCGCGGTGGCCCTGGTGGCCTTCCTCCATAACCCGGGTGATATCGGTGGCCGGATCTATGGCTTCCTGCTGTCCGTCGCCGCGGGTATCGGTGTCGGGCTTGCTGGCAGGCAGTTGTGGTTGCAGAGTCTGCCGGAGGACCAGGTGCCGGCCTGTGGTGGTTCCGTTGATTTCATGCTGCAGGTGTTCCCGCTGATGGATGTTCTGGCCATGGCCCTCAAGGGCACCGGCGACTGCGCCAAGGTGATCTGGACCTTCCTGGGGCTCAGTATTCCGGGCTGGACGGCGGTGTTCTTTACCCTGATCGTGTTGGCTGGTCTGGCTATTCTGTTTGGCCTGATACGAGGCCCTGCCGGTAATCGCTGAGGGTGCCTGGCCCCGTTAAAGGTGATTTTTGTGGCAACCAGTACGCCCTGCCACCCCGGCGGGGCGCTTTTGTTCTCGTCATACGCAACACTCGCCGCGCCCCATTATGACGCATCCCTGGACGGATCTGGCGGCTGTGGTACGGAGTCTCCCCCAGGCTGCTCTTTGATGCTTGCCCGGTCGATCCGAATTGGGGTAACTTGGTTTACCACGTTGATGCCAAGCCAACGCATTAAGCCAACACCCAATAAAAACTCCGCCCGGGAGGCACCATGTTAGACAACTGCCAGAATGCGAAGGAACGCTGGGGGGGCGTCCACCAGCTGATAGACCGCTGGCTCAAGGAGCGCCAGGAACTACTGGTTCATTACTGCGATCTCTCGGATACGGCGCGGGGTACCGCATCGGAAGATCTGGGCAAGAAGCTCGAGCGGCTCTGTGAGATCCTGGTGGATTACACCTCTGCCGGTCACTTCGAGATCTATGAGCAGCTGATCCAGGAAGCCCGTGAATTCGATGACGGCGGCATTGAACTGGCTGGGCGCGTTTACCCCCGAATCAGCGAGACCACCGAGGTGGTGCTGGACTTCAACGAGCGGGTGGACGGCAAACGCCCGGCAGAGGCGGAAATGGATGACCTGATGACGGAGTTGTCCCGGCTGGGTGAAGCCCTGGAGACCCGTTTCGAGCTGGAAGATTTTCTGATCGAACACCTGCACAACGCTCACGCCGGCAAGGTGCCTTCCTCGGCCTGAACGTACTGTTGAGTTGTGAAACAGAAAGGGCGGCTCTCGGGCCGCCCTTTCTTATGCTTTCAGAGCCGTCTGGCTTACTCTTGCTCCGCCCCCGGGTTCACTTCCAGAAGCTCCACATCAAACACCAGGGTTTCATTCGGGCCAATGCCCATGTTGCCGCCGGGGCCATAGGCCAGGTCAGACGGAATATACAGCTTGTAACGGCTGCCCTCGCTCATCAGCTGAAGGCCTTCGGTCCAGCCTGTGATCACCTGGTTCAGGCGGAAGGTGACTGGCTCGCCCCGTTCACGGGAGCTGTCAAAGACCTCACCGGAAAGCAGTTCGCCGGTATAGTGGACTTTCACTTCGTCCTCGGGACCAGGCTTCTCACCCTCGCCTTCTTCCAGCACTTCATACTGAAGGCCGGAATCCGTGGTCATGACCTCCTCACGTTCAGCGTTCTCTGCCAGGAAGGCCTCACCCTTTTCCTGATTCTCGGTAGCGGCCTGTTCCATTTCCTGCTGTTGCTTCTCCTGCATCTCCTGCTGGTAGGCCAGCATGGCGTCCTGGATTTCCTCACGGGTCAGGCGGGCCTGATCGCCACCGGCGTGACCATGGCGGAAACCTTCGATGAACTGGTCCAGTTCCAGGTCCGGGAGGTCATTCTTGATGCGCTCCGCGAAGACGATGCCCATGCCGTAGCTGACTTTCTCGCTGTTGGTTTCCAGGGGCGCCTGGGTTACCTCGGGAGTCTGTGTGCCCGCTGAACAACCGGCGAGCAGGCCGGCAATAGAGAGGGCAATAAGCGATTTCTTCATGATCGTTCCTGTCAGATTGAATGTGTTGTCTGGAGAGTCATTACGAGGACCAAAGGTAACGTCTTTAAGAGTCTGATACCACTGACGGTGTCGTAATTCTGGAACGGCGGGAATGGCTGCTCAGCTACCGTTCCGGGGATAACCGGGGTCCAGGGAAAATGGAGCGGTATAGGGCGAGTCCAGGTCATCGTCGGCCGGATCGGGGCTGTCGGGGGTTACCGGCTGGGTTTCCCGGCCGGGCTCAATCGCCAGGGTGTACCATGGGCCCTCGGATGGTGGCTGATCGGCATAGTGCCAGCTGCCATCGTCGTCCTGCCACTTGAAAACGATGTCCGGCCCTTCCGGGGTGACCGGGGCAGGAACCACGGCCTCGAAGGACGGTATGGTGCTGGATTGCCGATGTTCCGGAGTCGGGCCGGCAGGGTTGTCCGGCGCCTTTACGCCATAGACGATAAGCCCCATCAGTACCGCGAGGGCGGGGAAGGCGAGCCGGATCAGCCAGCGGGTCATGTCTGCTGGCTCCCCTGTCGGTGGCGCTGCCCGGCGGAAGTGGTCATCATGAGCTGTGCCAGATGTCTGATCATGGGCTCCGTCGTCTCGTGGTTGCTGCCGTTGGTTGCCGGGGCAGCCTGCCGGAGATTGGCCTCCATCCGGTCCCCTTCCTCAGGCATGCCGGCAAGGTCGCTTTGCCTTATTACCAGCCATGCCCGGTACAGCTCGATTCGTTCGGCTTCCAGCTCGGCCCTTGCCAGGCTCTCCCTCAAAGGGATGAGCAGGCTATCCGATTTATTCAGGGATTTCTTCAGAGATCGTATCGACTCCGTCACATTCCGGCGCCATTGCCCAATGGCTTGCGGCTCGCTGCCGGTATAGGCCAGGCCCTGGCTGGCAAGCCAGCCCGCGCAGAGTAGCCGGGTGACACTCCAGCCCTGTTCCTGCAGGGCCAGGCACAGGTTGCGGGCGGCTTCCTGTTGCCAGAGCGACAGGGCAAAACGCCAGAGTGGTGTGTCTGTCTCCGGCCCGTTGTTGTGGATTTCCCCGTCCGACATTACCCGCTCTTCGTTCATCCCACCGGATGACTGACGCCTGGTCCGCCGTTTGGTTCATTCGCTGACCTGCTGACAATCAACCAAACGGGACACCAGTCCGATCGGGACGTTATAATCCCGCGATGCTTACGATAACCGATCTCAGTTTACAACGCGGTGGCGTCTGGTTACTAGAGTCCACCAGCGTCACTATCCAGCCCGGCCAGCGTGTCGCCATTGTTGGTGCCAACGGGGCGGGAAAGTCGAGCCTTTTCCAGTTATTACTGGGGCAACTGAGCCCGGAGCAGGGCAGCGTGAGCCTGCCTGGCGGCTGTCGCATCGCCCATATGGCGCAGGAAGTGGAGGCGTCGCCCCGCAGCGCGCGGGATTTCGTGCTTGATGGTGACACCCGACTGCGGGAGCTGGAGGCGGAACTGGCGGCGGCAGAGGCAGCGGGCGATGACCATGGGATGGCCCGGATTCACGGCGAACTGGATGTGCACGAGGCCTGGTCGGCACCCCGGCGGGCGGAGACGCTGATTCGTGGATTGGGGTTTGTGGACGGTGATGCGGACCGCCCGGTGTCGTCCTTTTCCGGTGGCTGGCGGATCCGGCTGAACCTGGCCCAGGCACTGATGAAACCATCCGACCTGTTGTTGCTGGACGAGCCCACCAACCACCTGGACCTGGACGCCTGTCTGTGGCTGGAGAACTGGCTGGCCCGCTACCCGGGCACGCTGCTGTTTATCTCCCACGACCGGGACTTCATGGACCGGGTGGCCACTCACATCATCCATTTCGATCGCCGACAGCTGGTCCAGTACAGCGGCAACTATTCCGCCTTTGAAAGCCAGCGCAGCGAACGGCTGGCGCAACAGCAGGCCAACTACGAGAAACAGCAGGCCCGCATCGCCGAGATCCAGCGCTTTATCGACCGGTTCCGGGCCCAGGCCACCAAAGCCCGCCAGGCCCAGAGCCGGGTCAAGTCCCTCGAGCGAATGGAGCAGATAGCGCCGGCCCACATTGACTCACCGTTCAGCTTTAGCTTTCCCATGGCGGACAAGGTCTCCAACCCCTTGCTGTCGATGCGCCACGGCAAGGCGGGACATGGTGATACGGTGGTGCTTTCCGATCTGAATCTGACCCTGCTGCCTGGTAGCCGCATCGGCCTGTTGGGCCCCAACGGTGCCGGCAAGTCCACGCTCATGGATGCCCTGCGCGGAGAGGCCACGCTCCTCGGTGGTGAACGCACCTGTGGCGAGCACCTGGCTATTGGCTACTTCGCCCAGCATCAGCTGGAATCGCTGGATCTGGACGCCAGCCCGTTCCTCCATCTGCAGCGGCTGGCCCCGAAGGCCTCGGAACAGAGCGTGCGCAATTTCCTTGGCGGCTTCGACTTCCATGGCGACGAAGCCCTCTCGCCGATCCGCTCCTTCTCTGGCGGAGAAAAGGCGCGGGTGGCCCTGGCCGTGATTGCCTGGCAGAAACCCAACCTGTTGCTGCTGGACGAGCCCACCAACCACCTGGATCTGGAAATGCGCCAGGCGCTGACCATGGCGCTGCAGAATTTCGAGGGCGCCATGGTGGTGGTTTCCCACGACCGGCATCTGTTACGCAACACTGTGGATCAGTTCTGGCTGGTTACCGATGGCACCGTGGCGCCCTATGAAGGGGACCTGGAAGATTACGAACGCTGGCTGGCCGATCGCCGCAAAGACGATGACCAGCCGCCGCGGCGGGAAACAGGGACGCCCCAGGCCGATGCCGGTACAGGCCTGACCGCCGACCAGCGCAAGGCCCGCAAGCGGGAACAGGCGGAACTGCGCCAGCAGCTGAGCCCCTGGAAGAAACAGCTGGCCCGGGCGGAAAAGGCCATGGAGGCGGCGCAGGCGAAACTGGCGGAGCTGGAAGATGCCCTGTCCGACGCCTCGCTGTACGAGGCGGGTAACAAGGAGCGGCTCAAGGAGTTGCTGGCGGCGCAGTCGTCTGCCCGGGCTGCCCTCGACGAGGCCGAAGCCAGCTGGCTGGAAACCGGAGAGAAGCTGGAAGAACTGGAGGCCCAGCTGGATTGATCCCTAGTGTCCCGTCTGACTAATTCCTTAATCTACTGCTTGCCTCTGAGGACTCTGACCAAGGCGCCAGTCTGCAGGTGTGGTGGTTCCACATCAAAGACTGGCAACACAGGCTCAGAGTCCTCAGAGGCAAGCCCTTCGGGAGCTTCTGAAAAACCGAATAGCGTCGTTCTGCTGGCTCGATTTGGAGCCACCAAACCTTCACCAGCACGCCTGGCTCTTCGGCTTTTCAGAAGCTCAGTAGGTTAAGGAATTAGTCAGACGGGACACTAGTCAGCGGGTCTGGATATCCAGGGCGAACCCCTGCCGGCCGATGTACTCCCGTTCGTTCTCGAAGTCCGCCAGGGTCAGCGGCCGATCGCTGAGCCATTCCTCATCAAAGATCAGTGTCAGCTGTTTTCCCGACGCTCTGGCTTTGACGGCGGGAGGCGGATCGTAATTGCGGGCGTGCTGCAGCAGAACACCCAGCCGGAGCAGCACCGCCAGGCGCTTCAGCCGGTTGGCATCGTCGGTTGAAAAGCCGTCAAAGATCGATGTGCTGAACTTGCGGCGATGCGCCCGTACCAGGGTGGCCAGCTCCTGCTGGAACTGTTGGGTGAATCCGGGCAGGTCGGAATAACGCAGCAGATAGGCGCCATGTTTGTGGTATTGGCTGTGGGAGATGGTCAGGCCTATTTCGTGGAGCCGGGCCGCCCAGCGCAGTAGCTCCTCGTCCGCCATCGTATCAATGTCCCAGTCGCGGCATACCGCCTGCCAGAGTGCCATGGCGGAAGCCTCGACCGCTTCGCCATGGCGCTGGTCCAGGTGATAGCGCTCCTGCAGGGCGCTGATGGTTCGTTCGCGGACATCCTCGTGCTGTATGCGTCCGAGAATGTCGTATAGCAGGCCTTCCCGGAGTGCGCCGTCGGCATAGGTCATGGACTCAATGCCGAGAGACTCGAACGCCGCCAGCAGGATGGCGAAGCCCGCCGGGAAGATACTCTGGCGGTCGGTGCGTACCCCCAGGTCGGCAAGCCGGCGCACATGGCCCATGTCGATCAGCCGACGGCGAAGTTCGCGCATACTCTTGAGGTCGAGGGTGCCATCGGTAATGCGCAGGGTCGCCAGCACACTGGCCACCGCCTTGATGGAACCGGATGACCCCACCGAGCTGTGCCAGCCCAGCTCCCGGTAGCGGGAGCGGATATTGAGCAGTTCCTGTGAGGCATGGGTGACCGCCTGGTCCATCTGCCGGCGGTTGATCTTGCCGTCGGGAAAGTAGCGGTTGCGAAAGGACACGCAGCCCATGTGCAGGCTTTCCAGGGCCTGGGTTTCAAAGCGCTCGCCGATGATGAACTCGGTACTGCCGCCACCGATGTCAATCACCAGGCGACGACCGGTGTCATCGGACAGGGTGTGGGAGACACCCAGGTAGATCAGGCGGGCTTCCTCCCGGCCGGCAATGATCTCGACCGGGTAGCCCAGCACCTCCTCGGCGCGGGCAATAAAGTCGTTGGCATTGCGGGCTACCCGCAGGGCGTTGGTGCCGACAACCTGCACCGCTTCCTGGGGCATGCCGCTGAGTCGCTGGGCAAAGCGCCGAAGGCAGTCCAGGCCCCGCTGCTGGGCTTCCTCGGTGAGGTTGTTGTGTTCATCCAGCCCGGCTCCCAGCTGGACCTTCTCACCCATTTTCTCGAGGGTTCGTATCTCGCCGTGAACCTGGCGCGCCACCACCATGTGAAAGCTGTTGGAGCCCATGTCGATGGCTGCAAGCAGCTCGGAGGCGTTGGCGTTGTCTGAAGCCGTCACGTGTCTTGAAATCCTCTTGCCACGATTTATAGTGCGTCGCATTGCCCGTGAAACGCCACAGCCGGTACTATAAGCGAAACCGTGCCAGCCTGTCAGTAACGGGGTGGTGTCCCGGTTGGTGAATTCTCTGACCTACTGCGTGACGCCCTGTGGGAGCCACTGAGGGCCTCGATAGCCGTGTTGCGCTGACTCGATTTGGGCCCAACCAAACCTTCGCCACCGCGCCTTGCTCTCAAGGCCCTCAGTGGCTCATTAGATCAGTGAATTCACCAACCGGGACACTGGCCAGCATCAGGGTTTGCACATAGGGACGCTTCACAGGCGGACGAGAAATCGCGTAAAGTAACGGGATCGCTTTTTCATAGCACCCGACATTTTATTCGCGACGGTGAGGTCACCGTCAAAAGATCCAGACCACCAAGTGCCCCTCGCATCATCGTGAGACCGGCCTGGTGACAGAATCAGGAAACAGTAATGAGCGGAAATATTGTAAACGTAACCGACGATTCCTTTGATCAGGACGTTCTGAACGCCGACACCCCCGTACTGGTGGACTACTGGGCGGAATGGTGTGGCCCGTGCAAGATGATTGCACCGGTACTGGAGGAAATTGCCGAAGAGTACGAAGGCAAGCTCAAGGTCTGCAAACTGAACATCGACGAAAACGAGCAGACCCCGCCCAAGTTCAACATCCGTGGCATCCCCACGCTGATGCTGTTCAAGAACGGCAACGTGGACGCCACCAAGGTAGGGGCCCTGTCCAAGTCCCAGTTGGCCGCATTCCTCGACAGCAACCTGTAATCTCCGGTTGCTGGCCAAAAACCGCCCCTGGACAGCAGGTTCACGGGCGGTTTTTTTATGGTTGAGAGCATGAGTGAATCGGTCATTGCCGGCCTGATCCTGGCCGGAGGCGAAGGCCGCCGCATGGGCGGCGTCGATAAGGGGCTGGTGGACTGGCACGGCCGGTCTCTGGTGGCCAGGGTTATGGATGCGTTGGCGCCGGTAGCCTCTCCCGTATGGATCAGTGCCAACCGCTCCTTGGCGCAGTATCGCCTCTACAGTGATCGCCTCGTTGGTGACCCCGCCGGTTTCCGGTGGCAGGGCCCCATGGCCGGTCTCCTGGCCGGGCTGCGGGCGGCGGCTGAGTCTGGCGCTGACGCGGTCGTGGCCTCCCCCTGCGATACCCCCAACGTCACCCCCGAGCTGTTTCGTACGCTCTACGATGCCTACCAGACCGGGCCCGGCTCGGCAGTTGTTGCCCGGTCGGGTGATAGACTGCATCCGCTACATGGGGTCTACCCGGTATCACTGGTACCCATGCTGGAACAGAGACTGAAGGTGGGTGACCGGAAGGTCATGGCGTTCGTCGAGGCGGCCGGGGCAAGGTTTGTGACAATTGAGCCGCCAACGCTTTTCGACAACATCAACCGCCTGAGAGAAGAATAACCGCTGGCCAACAAAACGAGTGGTTAACTAAAGGCGCAAGGCACTCTAGTCTGGTCGGTTCCGTGGTGGGGGAGGCTTTTCTGCAGGGAAAAGGTGTCTGAGCGAAGCGAGTTCTTTTCCCGGAAGAAAAACTTTCCCCTCCGCGGGACCAGCCCCCGAATACCAGCCAGGAAAACTACGACTCCCAACGATCCCCAAGCTGAACGTCGGTGTCCTTCTGCTCAACCCAATGCTCACCAGACTCCGTCAGCTCCTTCTTCCAGAACGGCACACTGGTCTTGAGAATATCCATTAAAAACTGACAGGCGGCAAAGGCATCCTCACGGTGAGCACTGGCCACACCCACAAAGACAATCTGATCCGTGAGTTTCAGGGTGCCGACCCGATGGATGACCCTCACACTACGTAACGCCCAGCGCTCCCGGGCCTGCCGGATCAGATCCTCGATCACCTGCTCCGTCATGCCCGGATAATGCTCCAGATACAGGCCGGTGACGCCACTCAGATCGCCACTGTCCCGCACCAGCCCGGTAAAAGTTGCAATAGCCCCGGTACCGCCACCGCTGTCCCTCAGGCGGGCGTACTCATGGGCTACGTCAAAATCCGCCTCACCGACACGAACCTCGGTCATCGTCAGCCCCCTGTTACCGGAGGGAAAAATGCCACCTCATCCCCGGGTTGAACCGGCGTTTCGGGTCTGGCCATGGCCTGGTTGACCGCAATCATCACCGGCTGACCGTGCGCCAGCTGCTGCCAGCGGCCGCCCCGGCTGGCCAGGTGTGTCAGCAGGTCGCCAGCAGTCTGGGGTCCGTTGCAGGGCAGGGATTCACCGTCCGTATCCAGCTCTTCCCGCAGGCGTGCGAAATAGCGAATGGTTACCGTGTTGTCGGTCATGGTCTCACCCGAGCAGTTCACTGAATGAATAGTAGCGAATGGTATCGCCCGGGGCGACCGTGGTGTTCTCAGGCACGACGGCCAGGCCATCGCCCCAGCAGGCGGAACTCAGCACCCCGGAACTCTGGTTGGGGTAGGCTTCCACGACCACCCCGTTCGCCCCGGCCTCCTTGCGGGCCCTGAGGAACTCCCGCCGCACAGAAGGTTTGTCCACCGTAAAGCCGGCCGCCAGCGGCTCGCCCAGGGGGCGGTAGCGGCGGTTACCCTGACAGTGACGAATGTAGGGCAGCCCTGCCACCAGGAATGTCACCAGAACGGCAGCGGGGTTCCCGGGCAGGCCCAGGACCGGGGTGCCGCCAATGGCGCCAAACGCCAGGGGCTTACCCGGCTTGATGGCCAGTCGCCACAGGGACAGTTCGCCTTTCTCCTCCAGCACTGCCCGCACGTGATCTTCCTCGCCCACCGATACGCCGCCGCTGGTAATGATCAGGTCCGCCTCTTCAGCTGCTGCCAGCAGGCTGTCTCGGGTGGCATCCCGTTCGTCACGCAGGGTGTCGCAACGGGTGATCTCGCACCCCACCGCTTCCAGCAGCCCGGTCAGAGTGAAACGATTGGTGTTGTAGATCTGGCCGGGTTGCAGTGGTTGCCCCGGATCCACCAACTCGTCGCCGGTGGAAAACACTGCCACCTTCAGGCGGCGAAGAACCGTGACCTCACCAATGCCCATGGAGCCCAGCAACCCCATCTCCTGGGGGCGAATGGGCGTGCCCGCGGACAGGGCTGTGTCGCCCTGTTTCAGGTCCTGGCCCTGGCGCCGGATGTTCTGGCCGGTGTCCACTGCGGCGGTAACCGTAATGCCGTCACCCTGTTGCTGGGTGCGTTCCTGCATGACCACGGAATCGGCCCCGGCGGGGATTTCCGACCCGGTAAAGATGCGTACCGCAGTGCCGGGGGTAAGCTCCCCGGGTGGCTCGCCCGCGGCTACCCGGCCGGACACCGGCAGAACCGTGTGATCCGTCAGATCCGATGCGCGCACGGCATAGCCGTCAACGGCGCTGTTGTCCGCTGGTGGTACATCCGCCGGCACCGCTATATCGGCTGCCAGTACCCGCCCCAGTGTCTGGTGGAGGGGCAGGGTGCAGGTCTGTGTCAGCACCCGGGCCCGGGCCAGAATGTGGGTGAGGGCGTCGTCGAGGGAGGTCAGATCCTGGCCCGCCATCAGCCCAGCGTCCTGTCGCCGATTTTCTCATCAACGCGGTGCAGGGGGCGCTCCGGTTTGCGCTGCACCAGAGCCGAGAAATTGCACGGCCCGTGGCGGCTGTCCAGCTGGGTATTGAGAATGCCCTCCCAGCCAGTGCGACAGGCACCGGTGGATCCGGGCAGGCAGAAAATGACCGTGTGGTTGGCCAGGCCACCGAAGGCGCGGGACTGGATGGTGGAGGTGCCAATGTCCTGTTGTGACAGGCGCCGGAATTCTTCCCCGAACCCGTCAATGGTCTTGTCCAGCAGAGGGGCGACCGCTTCCGGGGTGCTGTCGCGCTCATGGAAGCCGGTGCCGCCGGTAATCATGATGGCGTGGATCTGAGGGTCGGCGATCCAGCGTGACATCAGCGCCCGCACCAGGTAGACGTCGTCCGGCAGCATGCGACGGGCGGCGAGCCGGTGACCGGTGGCCGTTAACTGGTCTTCCAGGTATTGACCTGACGTATCCTCGTCCGGGCCCCGGGTGTCAGACACGGTCAGCAAGGCGATATTGAGGGGGGTCAGTTCACCGGTGGGTGTGCTGCTCATGGAAGTCTCCGCATTGTGTTCGATTCTATGGTGACAGTATCCGTATTGGCAGCCGGCATTGGAAGGGAATACCCCAACGGGCGTAGGTGGTATCCTCCCTGTAATGGCCATAGATCCACTGAGAACCAGGTGCCATCGTGGAAAATCCGATGCGAAATTGGACGGCAACACTTGACAGGCACGCTATAGGTAGTCGATTATCCTGTTTGCTTGGCGAACGGTTGTTCTCCTTGTCCCTGGCCTCAACACTTTTCCGGAATCCATCACCACCGGTTGCTCCATCTGGCCAGCATCAACTTTATTTAGTGTTTATCTGATCAATCCGTTCAGGGGCTTCCCTGTCATACCAACTATCGCTTACTTCCATTCCTGATAATCCTACAAATTATGAATCTGACCGAACTCAAGCAGAAGTCCATGCCCGAATTGCTCGATATTGCGGCGGAAATGGGCCTGGAAAACCTGGCCCGTTCGCGCAAGCAGGACGTGATTTTCACGATCCTGAAGAAGCATGCGAAAAGTGGCGAGGACATATACGGCGACGGCGTACTGGAAATCCTGCAGGATGGCTTCGGCTTCCTTCGCTCTGCAGACGCCTCCTATCTGGCGGGCCCGGACGACATCTACGTGTCCCCGAGCCAGATCCGCCGCTTCAACCTCCGTACCGGTGACACCGTTGCCGGAAAGATCCGGCCCCCCAAGGACGGCGAGCGCTACTTTGCGCTGCTCAAGGTTAACGAAATCAACTTTGACAAGCCGGACAACGCCCGCAACAAGATTCTGTTTGAGAATTTGACTCCGCTGTTCCCGGATGAGCGATTGATACTCGAGGCAGGCAACGGCAGCACTGAAGACCTGACCTCCCGGGTGCTCGACCTGGTGGCGCCCATCGGCAAGGGGCAGCGCGGCCTGATCGTATCCCCGCCCAAGGCTGGTAAAACGCTGCTGATGCAGGGCATTGCCCAGGCCATCACCCGTAACAACCCCGAGTGCCATGTAATGGTGCTGCTCATTGATGAGCGTCCGGAGGAAGTGACGGAGATGCAGCGCACCGTTCGCGGTGAGGTCATCGCCTCCACCTTTGACGAGCCCCCGGCCCGTCACGTCCAGGTGGCGGAAATGGTGATCGAGAAGGCGAAACGCCTGGTGGAGCACAAGAAGGATGTGGTCATCCTGCTGGACTCCATTACCCGTCTGGCTCGCGCCTATAACACGGTTATTCCGTCATCCGGCAAGGTACTGACCGGTGGTGTTGACGCCCACGCCCTGGAAAAGCCCAAGCGCTTCTTCGGTGCGGCCCGTAACGTGGAAGAGGGCGGCAGCCTGACCATCCTGGCGACCGCACTGGTGAACACCGGCTCCAAGATGGACGAGGTCATCTACGAGGAGTTCAAGGGCACCGGTAACATGGAAGTGCACCTGGATCGCAAGATCGCGGAAAAGCGTGTGTACCCGGCCCTCAACATCCGCAGCTCCGGCACCCGTCGTGAGGACCTGCTGATGACCGAGGCTGACATTCAGCGGATCTGGATCCTGCGCAAGCTGCTGCACTCCATGGATGATGACACGGCGTCCATCGAGTTCCTGCTGGACAAGCTCAAGGAAACCAAGACCAACGACGAATTCTTCCAGTCCATGAAGCGTCGTTAAACCAGCCTGATCCTCCTGTACCCCTGGTACGGGAAGGCCTCTCCGCCCGGCGAGCCATGCCGGGCGGAAGTCTGACTCTTCCAGCCGATCGTATGACTTCCGACTGAATCGGAGCCATCCATGAAATACAACGACCTACGTGACTTCCTGGCACAGCTTGAACAACAGGGTGAGCTGACGCGTATTTCCGTGGAAGTTGACCCCTACCTGGAAATGACCGAGATCTGCGACCGCACCCTGCGGGCCGGCGGGCCGGCGTTGTTGTTTGAAAACCCCAAAGGCTACGACATGCCCGTATTGGGTAACCTGTTCGGCACCCCGAAGCGGGTCGCCATGGGCATGGGTCAGGACAGTGTCACGGCGCTGCGGGATGTGGGCAAGTTGCTGGCCTATCTGAAGGAGCCGGATCCTCCCAAGGGCTTCCGGGACGCCATCGAGAAGCTCCCGCTGTTCCGGCAGGTGATGCGTATGAGCCCCAAGGTGTTGCGCTCGGCGCCCTGTCAGGAGGTGGTCCTGGAGAAGGACGAGGTGGATCTGGGCAGGATTCCGGTCCAGCATTGCTGGCCGGGGGACGCCGGCCCGCTGGTAACCTGGCCCCTGGTAATCACCCGCGGACCCCACAAGGAGCGTCAGAACCTCGGTATCTACCGGCAGCAGGTGATCGGCAGGAACCGCCTGATCATGCGCTGGCTCAGCCATCGTGGTGGTGCGCTGGACTTCCAGGAATGGCAGCGGGCCCATCCCGGTGAGCCCTTCCCGGTGGCGGTGGCCCTGGGCGCCGACCCGGCCACCATCCTGGGGGCGGTCACGCCGGTGCCGGATACCCTGTCGGAATATGCCTTTGCCGGCTTGTTGAGAGGGGCGCGTACCGAACTGGTCAAGGCGGGCCTGAGCGACCTGCAGGTGCCAGCCAGCGCCGAGATCGTGCTGGAAGGCTTTATCTACCCGGATGACACCGCCCCGGAAGGGCCGTTCGGTGACCACACCGGCTACTACAATGAAGTGGACGAGTTCCCGGTGTTCACCGTGGAGCGAATCAGTCACCGGAAGGACCCTATCTACCACAGTACCTACACCGGGCGACCGCCGGACGAGCCGGCCATCCTGGGTGTGGCGCTGAACGAGGTCTTCATTCCCATCCTGCAGAAGCAGTTCCCGGAAATTGTCGACTTCTATCTGCCGCCGGAAGGCTGTTCCTACCGGCTGGCGGTGGTCACCATGAAAAAGCAGTACCCGGGTCATGCCAAAAGGGTGATGATGGGCGTATGGTCATTCCTGCGCCAGTTCATGTACACCAAGTTTGTGATTGTCACCGACGACGACGTCAATGCCCGGGACTGGAACGACGTTGTCTGGGCCATGACCACCCGCATGGATCCGTCACGGGATACCACCCTGGTGGAGAATACCCCGATCGACTACCTGGACTTTGCCTCACCGGTATCCGGCCTCGGCTCCAAGATGGGCCTTGATGCCACCAGCAAGTGGCCGGGTGAAACCGATCGGGAATGGGGTACTCCCATCACCATGGACGACGAGGTCAAGCGCCGGGTGGACGAAAAATGGGACAGCCTGGGGATTGAAACCCCGCACCGTCGCCCCGAGTGATATGGCCAGACATGCATTTCGTACGATACTGCGGCCCTCTCTACTAGGCTTCAGGTGCCGTTCCGGCGAGGATCTGCTGAGCTCCGCAGCCAGCGCCGGTATCGCCGTGCCGGCCTCGTGTCGCAACGGTGTGTGCGAAATCTGCGAGGCTCGCCTGCTTGCCGGCGAGGCTCTCAATACCCGAAACCAACAGACCATCAAGGTCGGTGACCGCCTGATGATGTGCCGTACCGAGGCCCTCACCGACCTGGAACTGGAGATAGACACCGTTATGGCCGCCGGACAGAATCCGCCCAAGACCTTTCAGGCCAAAGTCGCCGACGTGCGTTCCATCAGCCACGATGTCTATCGTGTGGAACTGCAGCTGAACCGTCGCCGGGAGGTCAGCTTTCACGCGGGCCAGTATCTTTCGGTCAACCTCCCGGATGCCGAGCCCTGTTACTTCTCCATTGCCAGTAGCCCCCTGGCCCAGGCGATCGAGCTTCATATCCAGGCAACCCCGGAGTGGGTGTCGGCCCAGAAGGTGATTGATGCCATCATCAAGGGGCCGGAAGTGACCGTGGCGCTGCCCCACGGCAAGGCCTGCCTGGCGGTGGCTCCGGAAAAGCCCCTGCTGTTCGTGGCTGCCGGAACCGGCTTTGCCCAGGTCAAGAGCATGGTGGACTACCTGCGGGAAACCCGTTACGACCAGCCCGCGACGCTCTACTGGGGCGTGCGCCGCCCGGAGGACATGTACCTCAGGGAGTTGGCGGAGACCTGGGAACGGGAATGGGAGCCTTTCACCTTTGTGCCGGTCGTGGGTGACAACGACGACAACGACTGGAGTGGCCACCACGATCAGCTGGTGGATGCCGTGCTCCGCTCCGGTACCGACTGGAGCAACGTCCAGGTCATGGCCAGCGGTTCACCGGTGATGGTCTATACCCTGATGGACGCCCTGATCGAAGTGGGCCTGCCGGAGTCTGATTTCTATTCCGACGTGCTGGAGTATGCGCCGCGGGATTGACTGATGTTTAGCCTCGGAATCCACGGCAGAACACGGGAAAAGATAAAAATCGTTCGCCACGGACGCTCACGGACCCACACGGACGAGAAGATAAGTTCTGTTGTATTTGTCCGTGAGTGTCCGTGAGCGTCCGTGGCTAAACGTTTTTCCCTTTCTTCTGCCGCAAATACCCTTTACAGGCGGGTAAACACCGCCACCTGCGTTGGCGGCCCGCACTCCGGGTCGTCCTCACCGATACCGCTGAACCTTACCTGGTAGCCGGACTGTTTCGCGGTCGTGGTGCACCATTTGCGGAACTTGTCGCGGTTCCATTCGAACCTGTGGTCCGGGTCGCGAAATTCACCGGGTCGTAAGCCGTACAGCGGATTGTATTCAGCGTTGGGGGTGGTCATCACCAGCCAGCCGGGGCGATAGTGCTCAAAGACTGCCCGCTGGACCTCCGATAGCCGGCCGGGATATACGTGCTCAATGGTCTCCACCATGGCGGCTGCGTCGAAGCCGGAGAGTTCCAGGTCGCTGTCCAGGTAGCTGCCCTGCAGGAGGGACAGCCGGGGTTCTCCGGGCGCAATGTCATCCAGCATTGTCCGGGCCTGCCTTAGAGAAACCCCGGACTGTTCCAGGCCGGTGATCCGGGTATAGACCGGCTCCCGCACCAGTCGACGCAGCAGCGAGCCGCTGCCGCAACCCAGGTCGACGACGCTTTTCGCGCCGGACCTGCGGATCAGGTCGGCCACCCGGTCCAGACGTTCCTCGTGGAGCGAGCTGGACTGGGTATCCATCAGGAAGCGCCGCTGCTGGGGGCAGGATGTCGACGGTCGGTCAGGTGGCTGGCCAGGGCAACCCCGGTTTCACTCATGGTCAGGAAGGCCTCATCGGCGCCCGCCTCGCGAATCTTGTCTGCCTCATCCGCATAGCCGGTATGGGCGACCACATACCCGGAGAAGCCCTTTTTGCGCAGCATGCGTGCGGCAATCACCTTGCCCTCGATATCGTTCATGGCCAGGATGACGGCTTCCAGCCGGGGCATGTGCAGGCCCTCCCAGAAGGTGGTGTCCTCGGCGTCGGCGAACACCACGTTACGGCCCTTGTCCGCGTGTTGTTGCGCCTTGGCCGGATCCGAGTCCAGGCCCATCAGGTTGGGTTCCTCTTCCTGCAGTCGGTCGTAGGCCGCGGTACCGGTGCGCCCCATGCCCATCACCAGCACCCGGGTATCGCCCAGGGAAACCGGCTGTTCGTCGGGGTGACGGCGACTGCTTTCCAGCGGCGCCAGCCGATGGGCCAGTCGTTCATAGAGGGGGTGTGCCAGACGATTGAGCGGCGCAGATACGATGAATGACAGCGAGACGGCAATGGCCAGCGGCACCAGCCAGTCCGGCAGAGCGACACTGGCCACAATCAGGCCAAACTCGCTGTAGTTGGTGAGGGCCAGACTGGACAGAAAGCTGCTGCGGGCGCGCAGGCGGAACAGTAGTAGCAGGACGAAAAACAGGATGCCCTTGAGTGGCAGCACCAGAAAGGCGACCAGGGCATAACCCATGGCCGTGGCATCCGGCAGGCCGCCGATACCGATCTGAAGGAAAAAGCCCACCAGGAATATTTCTTTCACGCTCCACAGGGATTTGGACAGCTCCTGAGCGCGCGGGTGATTGGCGAGCATGGCACCAAAGATCAGCGCCCCCAGCTCTGAACTCAGCCCCAGGGCTTCAAAACCGAGCCCCCCAATCACCAGCGCCAGCAGCAACCCCAGCAATACCAGCAGTTCATCGTGGCCGCTGGCGTCGAGAAGCCGGTACAGAAACGGGCGCAACAGGGGCAGGGCGAAGAGCACCACCGCCCAGTAGGAGGGCGTCTTGCCCGCCGCAATACTCATGACCGCCAGGGCAATAAGGTCCTGCATGATCAGGATGCCGATGGCCACGCGCCCATGGAAGGCCCGTAGCTCCCGTTTGGCCTCGAGAACTTTCGCCGCCAGTACCGTGCTGGAGAAGGACAGCGCCACCGCAAGCAGAATGGCGGTTCTCCAGTCCACGCCGGCAATGTAGTAGAGCCCGGGTGCAAACACCGCGCAGGTAATGCCGAAGTGCAGCAGGCTGCCGCCGATCACTTCGGGGCTGATAACGGACTTGAGCTTCAGCTTCAGGCCCACGGTGAATAACAGCAGCAGGACGCCCAGGTGCGCAATGTGATTGAGGGCGTCGGTGTCTTCCGCCACCAATGGTGTAAACTCGGTCAATCCGCTGAGCAGGAAGCCGGCAGCCAGGTAGCCTACCAGGGGCGGTAGCCCGATGAACTTGACGAGCAGTCCCAGGGAAAAGGCAAAGGTAATCCAGAGGGCTTCTGACATTGGAAGGAAAGTCCCTGACTGACAACGATATTGTGCATCCCGGTATCGATTCTAGCGTGAACCGGGGCCCGATGTCGTTAACCGGGCCCGGTGATCGCTGAACGACTGGTCAGCCTTGAGCGGACTCCCGGACGATGGCCCGGTAGGCGATGTCTTTACGACAGAAGGCACCGTCCCAATGGATGCGGTCAGCCAGCTCGTAGGCCCGTTTCTGGGCCTCGGTGACGGAGTCGCCCAGGGCAGTGGCACACAGTACGCGGCCGCCGCTGGTGACCACGTGCTCCCCCTGCATGCGGGTGCCGGCGTGAAACACCTTTTCGCCGGCGGTTTCCGTTTCCGGCAGGCCTGAGATGGCGTCACCCTTGCTATAGCTGCCCGGGTAGCCACCAGCGGCCAGTACCACGCCGACGGCAGCCCGATCATCCCAGCGCGACTCACACTGGTCCAGGCGGCCATCAATAGCCGCGTTGCACAGTTCCACCAGGTCTGACTGCATGCGCAGCATGATGGGCTGGGTTTCCGGGTCGCCGAAGCGGCAGTTGAACTCGATGACCTTGGGTGCGCCGCTGTCGTCGATCATCAGGCCGGCGTAGAGGAAACCCTTATAAGGATGACCTTCGGCCGCCATGCCCCGGACGGTGGGATAGATCACCTCGTCCATGATGCGCTGATGCACATCAGCGGTGACCACCGGGGCCGGGGAGTAGGCCCCCATGCCACCGGTGTTGGGGCCGGTATCACCATCGCCCACACGCTTGTGGTCCTGGGATGTGGCCATGGGCACGACATGCTCGCCATCCACCACAACGATAAAGCTGGCTTCCTCCCCTTCGAGGAATTCCTCGATGACCACCTGGCTGCCGGCATCGCCGAAGGCATTACCCGCCAGCATATCGCGAATGGCGGCCTCCGCCTCTTCCAGGGTCATGGCAACGATCACGCCCTTGCCGGCGGCCAGGCCATCGGCCTTGACGACAATGGGGGCGCCCTGTTCACGGACATAGGCCAGGGCCTGGTCAACATCGGTGAAGTTGGCGTAGGCGGCTGTCGGAATTTTCTGGCGGGCCAGGAAATCCTTGGTGAAGGCCTTGGAGCCTTCCAGCTGGGCGGCGCCCTCGGTAGGGCCGAACACCCGCAGGTTACGGGCCTCGAACCGATCCACAATGCCCGCCACCAGGGGCGCTTCCGGGCCGACAATGGTCAGCCCCACCTCGTGGGTGGCGGCGAAGTCGGCCAGGGCGTCCAGGTCCATCACGTCAATGGAGACGTTTTCCAGGCGTGGTTCCAGAGCGGTGCCGGCATTGCCCGGTGCCACGAACACCCGGTCGGCGTGCGGCGACTGGGCGGCTTTCCAGGCCAGGGCGTGTTCGCGACCGCCGTTGCCAATAATCAGGATATTCATCTTGTTATGTCCTCTGGCTCAAAGCTTAGTGGCGGAAATGGCGCATGCCGGTGAACACCATGGCAATGCCGTGTTCGTTGGCCGCGTCGATCACTTCCTGGTCGCGCATGGACCCACCGGGCTGGATCACGGCGGTAATACCGGCTTCAGCAGCGGCATCGATACCATCGCGGAACGGGAAGAAGGCGTCGGAGGCCATGACCGAACCCTTCACCTCCAGGTTTTCATCGGCGGCCTTGATGCCGGCAATCTTCGCGCTGTAGACACGGCTCATCTGGCCGGCGCCGACGCCAATGGTGCGACCGGCGCGCGCATAGACGATGGCGTTGGACTTGACGTACTTGGCCACTTCCCAGGCAAACAGCAGGTCGTTCAGTTCGTCCTCGGACGGCTGACGCTCGGTGACCACCTTGACGTCGTCCATGGCCACCATGCCCAGGTCCCGGTCCTGCACCAGCAGGCCGCCGGTGACCCGCTTGAAGTCCAGGGCTTTCGCCCGGTCGCCGTCGAACTCACCGCAGGCCAGCAGGCGCACGTTTTTCTTGGCGGCAACCAGTTCCACAGCCTCAGGCGCAATGGTGGGGGCAATGATCACTTCCACGAACTGGCGGTCGATGATGGCTTTGGCGGTTTCCTCGTCCAGCTCCCGGTTAAAGGCAATGATGCCGCCAAAAGCGGAGGTGGGGTCGGTGGCAAAGGCCAGGTCATAGGCCTGGCGGATGTCAGCGCCGATGGCCACGCCGCAGGGGTTGGCGTGCTTGACGATGACGCAGGCCGGGTCGGCAAACGGCTTGACACACTCCAGGGCAGCATCGGTGTCGGCCACGTTATTGAATGACAACTCTTTTCCCTGGAGCTGCTTCGCGGTGGCTACGCAGGCCTCCTTCGGGGCACGCTCGGCGTAGAACGCGGCGCGCTGGTGCGGGTTCTCGCCGTAACGCATGTCCTGCACCTTGACGAACTGGGTGTTGAAGGTGCGGGGGAAGTCGGCGTTGTCGTTGTCTGCGGTGCGCCCACCCAGGTAGTTGGCAATGGCCCCGTCATAGCCGGCGGTATGTTCAAAGGCTTTGACCGCCAGGTCGAAGCGGGTGGCGTGGCTGAGGTGGCCGTCGTTGTCTGCCAGTTCCCTGAGCACCCGGCTGTAGTCGGAGGCATTGACCACGATGGCGACATCGTTGTGGTTCTTGGCGGCAGCACGGACCATGGTGGGGCCGCCGATATCGATGTTCTCGATGGCGGTGGCCAGGTCGCAGTCCGGGTTGGCCACGGTGTCTTCGAATGGGTAGAGGTTGACCACCACCATGTCGATGGGGTCAATGCCGTGCTCGCCCATGATAGCGTCGTCGGTGCCCCGGCGTCCGAGGATGCCGCCGTGGATCTTCGGGTGCAGGGTCTTGACCCGGCCATCCATCATTTCCGGGAAGCCTGTGTAGTCACTGACTTCAGTGACGGGGACCTGGTTTTCCTTCAGCAGCCGGAAGGTGCCGCCGGTGGAGAGGAGTTCAACGCCGGCTTCGGTCAGCTTGCGGCCGAAGTCCACAATGCCGGTCTTGTCGGAAACGCTGATCAGGGCGCGACGAACAGGGGTGCTTGACGGTTGTGCCATTTTCGATGCCTTCTTGAAACAGGAAAGGCCTCGCGAAATCATTCCGGGAGGCCTTGGGAAATCCAGTTGATTATAGCAGACCGTACTGCTTCAGCTTCTTGCGCAATGTGCCCCGGTTCAGTCCCAGCATGGTGGAGGCCTTGGTCTGGTTGTTGCGGGTGTATTTCATCACCTGTTCCAGCAGGGGGGCTTCCACCTCCGACAGCACCAGCTGGTAGACCTCAGTGACGGGCGCGCCGTCAAGCTGGGCAAAATAGTTCTTCAGGGCCACTTCGACGCTGTCCCGCAGGGTCACGGAGTTACCCGTGCTGCTGACGGTCTGAAGGGTGGGCTGGTCGTCGTTGGCGGAAGACGCCAGGTTGTTATCGTTTGCCAGGGTTTCAGCGCTCATGCTGCGAATACCTCTCCATTTCGTAAGGCTGCAAAATACTGTTGGATGCTATCGGATTGTGCCGTGGCACATTCCAGCGTATTGAAACGCTTTCTGAATTGTTTGCCGGCATCATGGGACTGCAGGTACCAGCCCACGTGTTTGCGGGCGATGCGAACGCCCATGTGGTGGCCATAGAAGCCATGAAGCTGCCCCAGGTGCTCCAGCAGGATTCTTTCCACTTCGTCCAGGGCTGGCGGCGTGGCATGGCTGCCGGTCTTCAGGAAATGCAGGATTTCCCTGAAGATCCACGGTTGCCCCTGTGCTGCCCGGCCAATCAAAAGGCCGTCGGCTCCGGTGTGACGTAGCACGTCCTGCGCCTTGCCGGGCGATGTGATGTCGCCGTTGGCGAATACCGGAATACCGACGGCGGCCTTCACTTCCGCGATGGTGTCGTACTCCGCCTCACCCTTGTAGGCATCCGCCCGGGTGCGTCCATGAACGGCCAGTGCCTGTATGCCCGCATCTTCGGCCATGCGGGCGATAGTGACAGCGTTGCGGTTGTTCCGGTCCCAGCCGGTGCGCATCTTGAGGGTGACGGGGACGTCCACGGCCGCAACCACGGCGTGCAGGATCTCCTTCACCAGTGCTTCATCCTTCATCAGCGCGGAACCGGATGCCTTGTTACAGACCTTTTTCGCCGGGCAGCCCATGTTGATGTCAATGATCTGTGCGCCATGTTCGGCGTTCATGCGGGCCGCATTGGCCAGCATGTCGGCGTCACCGCCGGCAATCTGCACCGACCGGGGCTCCGGCTCGCCGGTGTGGTCCAGTCGCAGGCGTGACTTCCGGGTATGCCACAGGGACGAGTCGGCGATCACCATCTCGGAGACTGCCAGGCCCGCCCCCATGCGCCGGCACAATAGCCGGAAGGGGCGGTCTGTCACACCGGCCATGGGCGCGACCACCAGGGAATTGGGCAGGGTGTAGGGCCCGATTTTCACCGTGGGCAGCATACGTCTGTGTCCGTCGTCGGTTACCGGATTTCCTTCTGAAACTACCATACCTCACCGGCGGACTCCGGACTGCGGAGTCTGTCAGTTCTGGGCAGTAAATTCAGGGGGCGATAATGATACCGTCGGGGGGAAGGGTATTGAAGGCCGTCGGGGTGTAAAAAACTGATTATTTTTCGTTCTGTCTGGTTGACTTTTATGCGGCCCGGTGTCCATCAGGGGGTGGTGTCGTTCGACTCATGACCCATCGCGGCGGTTAACGAAGCGAAGGTTATAGTTGACCGCGTCCCGGCCCGGATCACGAATGCTGATGGCGATACGCACTGGTGTGCCTGGCGGCATGGCGCTCAGGTTGTCGGCTTCGCCGGCCAGGTAGTCTTCAGGCGGGAAGATGCTCTGCGCTATGACGTCACCGTTCAGATTGGAGAAGGTGAGGGCAATGGACGGGAAGGGCTGTTCGAACTCGGCCTGGTTGATGATCACGGCGTCCACCAGAAGGGCGCTGCGATTTTCCGGGTCGGTGCGCACTACCAGCTTGCGGCTTTGAATGCGGTCCATGGCCACCAGTGGTTCAAGCTGGCAGCCGGCGTATTCGCAGGCCTTTTCATACCAGGGGCGCAATTCCGGAATGGCCGACAGGCGATCGAACTGGAACCAGGCCACCTGGGAGACCAGTCCGGCAATCAGCGCCAGGATCACCAGCGTCCACAGTGAGCGGCGCACACCGTTACCCCCGCGTGACTGTACCGCGACCGGTTCCCGGGAGAGTTGTTCATAGGGTGACAGGTCGTCCAGTGGCGGGAAGGTGCCGCCGGTAACCCGGTCCTGTTGTCTGGCCGGGCCTGAAAGTGTTTCGTCCGGTGGCGGTGCGGCCGTGATTTCAGTCAGCTCCGGGTCCTCTGGCGATTGGGGAGGGGTGTTCCGGGCCGGCTCCGGGGTCGGACGTTCGGGGTCGGGGCTCGCGTGAGGCGGGGAGGTTTCCGGGCGACTGGATGCTGCCGGCTCCGGCGCTTCGGCGCGGCTTGATGAACGCCGGTCGGCGTCGGTTCTGGCCGGTGTGTCCGGGAACTCTTCCTGAAGCATGGCTTCGGCCCAGCTTTCGTCGACGTCATTCATGTCATCGTCGTCGTCAACCATGCCGGAGCTGTCCGCGCGTGTGCCCGCACCGAGGAAGCTCTCACTGAGCTCGTCGTCGGAAAAGCCTGTCTTCTGTCCCGCATAGTGACCCTCGGCTGCGTCTTCCTCGGGGTTGTCCTGGAAGATGAGGTCGTCCTCAGGGTCAGAGGCACTGAAGCTCTCGTAGGCGTCGCCGCCGGCGGCCGCTGAACCGTTTTCCTTGTCAGCATCGGCGTGGGAGCGGGCATCGAACACTTCCATGCAGTGACCACAACGTACCTTGCCGTTGGCCACACTGAGCTGCTCATCAGTGACCCGAAAGCGGGTGTCGCAGTGCGGGCAGCGGGTCAACAGACTGGAGGTATCGGCCATCCCTAAATCCTGTAAGGTGTCAGACTGTCAGCAGTTTAACGACACAGTTGCTGTTCGTCATCCGTCAATACGGCGACCTGTGAGGCGTATCCACTCTTCGCGTTGTTCCGGTTCGTCCATAACAAACCAGGGCTCGTAGGCGGCCATCACCTCCCGCGCCTGCTGCGCCAGGATGCCGGACAGCACCAGGTGACCGCCGGGCCTGACTTTTCCGGCCAGGGTCGGCGCCAGTTCAACCAGGGGGCCAGCCAGGATATTGGCCAGCAGGATATCCGCGCGGGTATCCGGATCGTCTCCCGGCAGGTACAGGTCAAGACGAGTGTCATCGATCTGGTTGCGATGGGCATTGTCGCGGCTGGCTTCCAGGGCCTGCGGGTCGGTGTCCACGCCAATGGCGTGGTCAGCATCCAGCAGCAATGCCGCCAGTGCCAGAATGCCGGAACCGCAGCCATAGTCAATTACCTGTCGGCCTTTAACCCCGGCACTATCCAGCCATTCCAGGCAAAGGGCGGTGGTGGGATGGGTGCCGGTACCGAAGGCCAGGCCCGGGTCCAGCAGGAGGTTCGCCGCCTCTGGGTCGGGCGCGTCATGCCAGCTGGGAACAATCCACAGGCGTTGACCGAACCTCAGGGGCTTGAAGTCATCCATCCAGGCCCGCTCCCAGTCCTTGTCCTCCACCAGGGTGACATCGATTTCCGGCAGCTCCTGCTGGGTCCGCTGGTGCCAGGCGTCGCGGATGTCGGCGCAAATCCGTTCGATGTCCTGATCGGCATCAAACAGGCCGGTTACCCGGGTGTCGCTCCACAGTGGTGTGGTGCCCGGGTCCGGCTCGAAGATGGGCTGGTCGGCGGCGTCTTCCATGGAAACGGCGTCTGATCCCATCTCCATGAGAAGCTCTTCCAGCTGATCCGCGGTTTCGGGGTCAGCCGGAATCTGCAGTTGGATCCAGGGCATATCAGTCCCGTATCAGCTTTTCGAGGTAGTGGATGGTGAAATCCACGCCCTTGAAGCCGCCGTCCCGCACCAGTTTCCGGTGCAGAGGCTGATTGGTCTTGATACCTTCCACCACCAGTTCGTCCAGGGCGTTCTTCATGCGCCGGCGGGCAATCTCCCGGTCATCGCCCCAGGTGATCAGCTTGGCCACCAGGGAGTCATAATAGGGGGGTACCGTATAGCCGCTGTAAAGGTGCGAATCGACCCTGATACCGTTGCCCCCGGGGGCATGGAAATGCTTCACCTTGCCGGGGCTGGGCACGAAGGTTTGCGGGTCCTCGGCGTTGATCCGGCATTCCATGGCATGGCCGGAAATGTGGATATCGTCCTGGCTGTACTGCAGAGGCAGGCCGCTGGCGATGCGCAGCTGTTCGCGGACGATGTCGACACCGGTGACCATTTCCGACACCGGATGCTCCACCTGTACCCGGGTGTTCATCTCAATGAAGTAGAAACCACCATCCTGGTACAGGAACTCGAAAGTGCCGGCGCCCACATAGCCGATTTCCTTGCAGGCGTCGACGCAGGCCTTGAGGGTTCTTTCCCGGGCTTCCGGATCAATGTTCGGTGCCGGGGCTTCTTCCAGAACCTTCTGGTGACGGCGCTGCATGGAGCAGTCGCGGTCCCCCAGGTGGATGACGTTGCCGTGGGTGTCCGCCAGTACCTGGACTTCCACATGGCGCGGCCGTTCCAGATACTTTTCCAGGTACACGGTGGCGTCGCCGAAGCTGTTCTTGGCCTCGCTCTGGGTGACCTGAATGCCCTTCAGCAGTGCCGCTTCCGAGTGGACCACCTGCATGCCGCGACCACCGCCGCCGGAGGCCGCCTTGATGATCACCGGGTAGCCGATTTCACGGGCGATGCGCAGGGTGCGCTCGTCATCGTTATCGATAGGGCCGTCAGACCCGGGTACGGTGGGCACGCCGGCCTTGATCATCGCATTGATGGCGGAGACCTTGTTGCCCATCAGGCGGATGGTTTCCGCCCGGGGGCCGATAAAGGTAAAGCCGCTTTTCTCGACCTGCTCTGCGAAGTCCGCGTTTTCCGCCAGGAAGCCGTAACCCGGGTGGATGCCCACACTGTCGGTGACCTCGGCGGCACTGATGATGGCGGGAATGTTCAGGTAGCTGTCGGTGGCGCTGTTGGGCCCGATGCAGACGGATTCGTCCGCCAGGCGCACATGCATCAGGTCACGGTCGACCTGGGAGTGGACGGCAACCGTCTTGATGCCCAGCTCCTTGCACGCCCTGAGCACCCGCAAGGCTATCTCGCCGCGGTTGGCGATCAGAACTTTTTCAATCATGGCCATGATGTTATGTCACCTGTTGATCAGGAAATGATTACCAGTGGCTGGTCGAACTCGACGGGCTGACCGTTCTCGACCAGGATGTCGGTGATGGTGCCGCTCTTGTCGGCCTCGATCTGGTTCATCATCTTCATGGCTTCGACGATACAGATCACGTCCCCGGCCTTGACGTTCTGGCCCACTTCCACGAAGGCGGATGCTGTCGGCGACGGCGACCGGTAAAAGGTACCAACCATCGGCGATTTGACCGCGTGGCCCTTGGGCGCTTCCGGCTCGGCCGGGGCGGATGATTCCGGGGCTGGCGCCGGCGCTGGTGCGGCTGCCTGGGGCTGGGGGGCCGGCATCGGATAGTTGGCGTAGTTTACCTGAGCCTGCTCACGGCGGCGGGAGATGCGGACCGAATCGTCACCCTCCTGAATCTCCAGTTCTTCAACATCGGATTCCTCGAGGAGTTCGATCAGTTTCTTTATTTTGCGAATATCCATGGTAGTAAACGTCCCGTTGTATCGGTGTTTATGAAGTGATTCTTTGCAGGGCGGCGGTAAGTGCAAGATCGTAGCCCTGACTGCCAAGACCGCAGATAACGCCGTCGGCGATATCGGAGAAATAGGAGTGGTGGCGGAACGGCTCCCGGGTGTGCACATTGGACAGGTGCACCTCGATGAAGGGGATACCGGAAGCCAGTACTGCGTCCCGCAAGGCCACACTGGTGTGGGTGAACGCAGCGGGGTTGAAAATAAGGTAGTCGATGCCCTCGGCGCGGGCGTCATGCAGTCGTTCAATCAGTTCGTACTCGGCATTGGACTGCAGGTGCAGCAAGTGGTGGCCGCGATCAGAGGCAGCGGCATGGAGCCGGTCGTTGATGTCCTGCAGAGACTCATGGCCGTAAACATCAGGCTCGCGGGTGCCGAGCATGTTCAGATTCGGTCCATGGAGGACAAGGATGGTGGCCATGATCAGTCTTGCCTTGCTGGTATTTTGGGAAAATGCCGGATTTTGTCGAATTTTGTGCCCATAATGCGTCCTGAAAGCTGTTGGTTCAACAGTTTTTGACAAACGACCGTATGAATTCGGGCAGCCTGACAGGATTCGTTGCGTTTGGTGGCATATTTTCGACGTTAGCGGGAGTTGCGTCCATAAGACTATGGTTTCATGGCAGGAAACGGAATGATGCCGTCCAGTTCGCAACAGGCGGATGACCGTTCACCGCGCCCTGCTCTCAAGGCTCCCAGTGGTTCCGAAGGTCAGCGACCAGGCTCAGTCCTCGGATCCGATCACGCAGTTGCGGCCGGACTCCTTGGCCCGGTAAAGGGCCTGGTCTGCCCGCTCGCAGAAGGTGGACGCCGCCTCGCCCTTCCAGTGGGCGACGCCACAGCTGAAGGTGACGTGGAACTCCCGGTCACCTGCGCTCTGGGTCAGTTCCGCGAAGCGTTCACGTATATCGTTGATCACGGTGCGGGCATCGCTCTCCCGCGTCTCCGGCATGATGATGGCAAATTCCTCGCCACCGTAGCGGCCGATGTGATCGGTCTTGCGCAGTCGCTGCTTGAGGAACATGGACAGCGCCCGCAGGATGCGATCGCCAATCGGGTGCCCGAAGGTGTCGTTCACCTTCTTGAAATAGTCCACGTCGATCATGGCAAAGCACAGCGAATGATTCTTCTGCTGTGCCTTCACGATCTCCTGTTCCAGCAGGTAAAGCGTGTGGGTGTGGTTGAACAGGCCGGTCAGGCTGTCGCGGATCATCAGCGCCAGTAGCGAGCGGGCGCGTCGACCGCGATTGTGAATGGTGGCCACCAGGTGCTTGGGGTCGATGGGTTTGGTGAGGAAGTCGTCACCCCCCAGGCTCATGGCGTGAAGCTGCTTCTGGACATCGTCTTCGGCGGACAGGTAGATGATGGGCACGCTATGGAAACGATCCTGCTGGCGGATGACCCGGGCGATCTCCATGCCCGTGCACCCGGGCATGTACATATCGAGAATGATGATCTCCGGATTGAACTCCTCCAGCGCGACGATGATCTGCATCGGGTCGGTGATAATGTGGGCCGTCATGCCCGCTTTCCTGAGCACCGTTTCCATGAACTTGGCCTGGGCACGGGAATCATCCAGCACCAGCACGCGGTAGGGCTCTACCGCATTGTTGTGGGTGTAGGTCTCGATCTTTTCGATCAGTTGGCCAGGGTCCACCGCCGGGTAGAAAAACTCTTCTCCGCCACAGCGGGAGGCCCGCAGGCGCGTTTCGATGGTGCCGTCCTCTTCGCTGACGAAGATGATGGGTATGGGGGTGTCATGGCGCTGCTGCAGGGTTTCAACCGTGGTAAGGCCACTGTCCGGTTCACCGCCGAAGCCAACATCCATCAGGATGGTTTCCGGCTTGTGAAGAGCGCAGGCGTCCATCAGTTCAGCAGGGGTGTCGAACGCTTCCGCCCGGAAACCGAAAAACTCCAGCTGACGGATCAGTCGTGTGGCCAATTCGTGATTGCTCAGGGCGACATAGACCGGCGTCTTGCGGTAGACCCGGGGCGGCTCGCTGCTTTGACGGTCAGAGCGACGCTGGGTGCTCTGCTCCAGTGACATGATGGCGTCCCGCAGGGCCTGCAGGGCTTCAGCGTCAGGGGGCTGCTGCTCGGGCCACTGTCGGGTCGCCGCCATGATGGCCTTGCCGGCGTCCACGTAGGCGGACATTTCAAACCGACCGGCATAACGGGCCAGTTTGTCGGCAGCGGCACTGAGATCGTCCCGGAAAGGCGCGGACGCGGAGGGATCGGCATGGATCTTCTGCCAGGTGTCCAGAACCACGCGGGCCTGATTGGTCACCCGGCGGGCGAAATGCTGTCGCAGTTTTTCTTTTTGGGACTCGTCAGTCATGGTGGTATCAGTCTGTCCTGTACGGGTTGTTCCTGGGTGTCGCCAAAACGTGCTGAAGGCCCCCTTGGCCGAGGCATGACCGGATGTATCCGATACCTTTTCCCGGGGGATTGCAGGATCTCTTTGTTACTGCAGTCTATAGTGTTTGTAACCGAAGACGCAGGCAGCGAACTGTAAATCTTTGTGAACCTGAGACGTGGACCCTATATGGGCCCGTTTTTCGTTGGCCGAAACGCTCCAGACCCAAGGTATGGCACGGATGCAGCACGAAAGCCAAAAAATACGTTCAACCCGCGCGATCACGTTGCGAACCCTGTTGCTGCTCTTCACCGGCGCCCTGGTGCTGGTACTGCTGGTGGTCAGCATGGTGATCAGTGGCAGGAGTTTTCATAACTATGTGATCGAGGAACTGGAGGGGCAGACCCGGGATGCGGCCACGGCCATCGGGTTGTCACTGTCCAATGCCATTGATGCCACCGATACGGTGGCGGTCAGCTCATTGATTGATTCCGTTTTCGACAGCAGCCAGTACCTGGTGGTGGAGTTTGTTGACCACGACGGCAACGTGGTGGCCGGTCGCGCCCAGGCCCTGTCTGACCTGGACGTGCCCCACTGGTTCGTCCGTTTCGCGGATCTGCCCAGGCCGGAAGGTACCGCAGCGGTCATGAAGGGCTGGCGATGGCTGGGGCAGGTTCGGGTGGTGGGCCATCCCGGTAACGCCTATCGCGACCTGTGGCAGGTTGGCCAGTGGCTGGTGCTGTCCTCGGTCGTCATTGGCGCTATTGCCATTGCTGTTCTTTACGTTCTTCTGGGCAGGTTGTTGCGTCCTCTGAGGGCAGTGGAGCGCCAGGCAGAGGCCATCGGGCATCGGGATTTCCGCAAGCGAACGCAGATCCGGTCAACCCGTGAGCTGAACCAGGTTACCCATGCCATGAACCAGATGACCGATGATCTTGAACAGCTGTTTGCCGGTCAGGCTGCTCTCATTGCCCACCTTCGCAAGCTCAACAACGAGGACCCGCTGACCGGTCTGTCCAGCCGCAATGCCTTTGACCAGCGCCTGACCGTTGAGGCGGTCACGGAAGAGGGGCGGCGGCCTGGCAGCTTGCTACTGACACAGGTATCCGGATTCGCCGATTTCAATCAGCGCGCTGGTCGGCTGGAGGCAGATGCCATGCTGGTCCAGCTGGCCCGATGTGTGCACCGGTTTGTGGACGGACATGCCGGCAGCTTTGCCGGTCGCCGGAGCGGGGCCGAGTTTGCGGTATTCATCCCCGGTGGTGCTCCCGCCGATGCGCAGATCTGGGGGCGTGAGCTGGTTGAGGCGCTGCAGGCGGTCTGTGTGGAGTTTGCCGGCGAAGGCAGCAATGCTCTGGTGGAGCTGGTGGTTCACGGAGGGGTGGCCGGTACCGGAGAAGGCGTATCGGTCCGGGCCCTGTTCGAGTCCGCCGATACCGCCCTGCGGCGGGCCCAGACCGAGGGTGTCAGCCAGTGTGCACTGGCTGACAGTGGTGCCGATGTGCATCACGGCGCGGAAGACTGGCGGCGTCTGCTGGAGTCAGCCCTGGATCGCGAGGCGCTGTGGTTGTGGGAGCAGCCGATGATGGCGGTGGACGATGACACCGTATTGTTCCGGCAGGTGTTTTCCCGCTTGCTGGTTGAGCGGGAGTGGGTGAGAGGCCATCTTTTTGCGCCCATGGCGGAGCGGTTTGGTCTCATTGGCCGGCTCGACCTGCTGGTGGTGCAGCGGGCGCTGCAGCGGCTCCGGGAGGAGCCGTCGGCCATGGTTGGCCTGTCGCTGGGTGCCTCGTCAGTGGTGTTGCCTGATATTCCTGAGCGCATTCTGCAGATGGTGAAGTCCGCTGGAGGGGACGCCCGGCGATTGTGGATCGGTATCCCCGAACAGGCTTTGCATTACCACCGTCAGGAGGCCCAGGCATTCATTCGTCAGCTTCGCCGGACCGGGGCCAGCCTGCTGGTGGATCGTTTCGGGGTTGGCGGCATAGCCTTCAGTTACATGAAGAATCTGTCTATCCAGGCCCTGCGTATTGATTCAAGCTTTGTTCATGGCATTGACCGGCATGACGACAATCGGTTCTATCTGGAGTCCATGATTACCATTGCCCACGGTCGGGGTGTGAAGGTTTATGCCGCGGGCGTGGAAACGGAGTCGGAATGGCGTACCCTCAAGACGATAGGAATTGATGGTGCCACCGGTTATCACCTGGGCAGGCCCGAACCTGTGGGGGATCCACCCGTCTCCGGCGGCTCGGGATAAGTCCCCGCTGGCATTGCATAAATCTGACAGATCATTCATCTTTGAAACCGGCTTATCGGTTCATCGGTAAAGGACAGGCGCATATGCTTAACCGACTCAAATCCGTTTTTTCCGGCAGCAGCTCCGGTTATCAGAGCTCGTCCGGTGGCTCCGGTCATGGTCGCCCTATCGGCAAGATCATTATTGCCCTGGTGCTGGTCTACCTGCTGGTTACCATTATTCTGGGCATGATCTGGAGCAGCGAGCCTGACACTTTCTCCGTTCGTGAGCACACCCGGACAGTGGCGCAGGAAATGGGACGTGAGCCGGTCACCGGGTTTGCCACTACTGCCACCATGATCCGGCTTTCCGAGACCCTGCTGGACAAGCCTGGTGGTTATATTTCCAACGATATCTTTCCCCCGGGGCTGTGGATGGACAACATGCCAGCCTGGGAGTACGGCGTACTGGTTCAGCTGCGGGACCTGTCCCGGGCTCTTCGCCAGAATATAAGCCGGTCCCAGAGCCAGTCGGCAGAGGACCCGGACCTGACCGTGGCTGAGCCCCAGTTCCATTTTGATAGCGGCAGCTGGGCGTTACCTTCCACCGAGGGCGAATACCGCCGTGGTATCCGGGCGCTGGAGAGCTACCTTGAGCGTTTGTCTGCTCCCGAGGGGCCTGAAGCCCACTTCTACGCCCGGGCGGACAACCTGAACAACTGGCTGGCCGATCTGGAGACCCGTCTGGGCAGCCTGTCCCGTACCCTGAGCGAGAGTGTGGGCAAACCGGAGATCACCGATGCTCTGGCCGGTGTTCAGGATCTTGACCCGCTGACCGAACAGGAGCGGGGCGCAGACGTCAAAACGCCGTGGACCCAGATCGACAATGTGTTCTACGAAGCGCGGGGAACCTCCTGGGCACTGTTGCACATCTTCCGTGCTATTGAAGTGGATTTCCGGAAGGTGCTGGCAGACAAGAATGCCCAGGCCAGCGTGCGTCAGATCATCATCGAACTGGAGGAATCACAGGCCCAGATGTGGAGCCCTGTTATTCTGAACGGCAGCGGTTTTGGTATCATGGCCAACCATTCCCTAACCATGGCGGCCTATCTGGCCCGGGCCAACTCGGCCATTACCGATCTGCGGGAACTGCTTTCCCGGGGCTGATCCGATCCCCGCCGGCCGGCGGATGGACACAAAAAGCCGGACCCTCGGGTCCGGCTTTTTATTTCGGGGCGTGATCATTTCCCCTGCTGATTACTTACCCTGATAGTTGGCCACGGATTCCTCGATAGCCTTGCGGGCCGCGTCGGCATTGGCCCAGTCCTGCACCTTCACCCACTTGCCGGGCTCCAGCGTCTTGTAGTTCTCGAAGAAATGCTGGATCTGTTCCCGCAGCAGCTGCGGCACGTCGTTGATGTCCTTGATGTCGGTGTAGGCCTTGGTGAGCTTGTCGTGGGGCACGGCTACCAGTTTGGCGTCGCCACCGGCCTCGTCTTCCATATTCAGCACGCCTACCGGGCGGCAGCGGATCACCGAGCCCGGCTGAACCGGGTAAGGGGTGATGACCAGCACGTCCAGCGGATCGCCGTCGTCCGCCAGGGTGTGGGGAATAAAGCCATAGTTGGCCGGATAGAACATCGGAGCGGTCATGAAGCGGTCTACCATGACAGCGCCCATGTCCTTGTCGATCTCATACTTGACCGGAGAACTGTTGGCCGGAATTTCGATGGCCACGTAGATGTCTTCAGGCGGGTTCTTGCCAGCCGGGATGTGATCAAAGTTCATGACGGATCCTTCTCTTCGGTAGTGGAATTAAGAAACTGCGATGAAAAAGTGCGCGCCATTATACGGGCAACCAGGCGTATCCGAAACTCAACCAAGGTCGGTCACCGGCAGGTCCGTCAATACTGGCTCACGCCGGGCGTTTGATCGTGCGGACACCCTCACTGGTGCCAAGCAGCAGAAGATCCGCCGGACGCCGGGCGAACAGGCCGTTGGTCACCACGCCGACGATCTGGTTCAGGCGCTCTTCCACCTCTATCGGCCGGGACAGGTCCATGTTGTGGATGTCGATGATAATGTTGCCGTTGTCAGTGGTTACGCCTTCCCGGTATACCGGGTCGCCCCCCAGCCTGACAATTTCGCGGCCCACGTGACTGCGGGCCATGGGGATTACCTCTACCGGCAGCGGGAACTCACCGAGAATGTCCACCTGCTTGGACTCGTCGGCGATGCAGATAAAGCTGCGGGCAACGGCGGCCACGATCTTCTCGCGGGTCAGTGCCGCGCCGCCGCCCTTGATCAGTTCCAGGTTGGCGTTGGTTTCATCAGCGCCATCCACATAGAATTCCAGTTCGCTGACGGCGTTCAGGTCGTAGACCGGAATGCCATGCTGCTTGAGGCGCTGCGCGGTGGCGTCGGAACTGGCCACTGCGCCATCAAAGTCATTGCGGATGTCGGCCAGGTAATCAATAAAAAAGTTTGCGGTGCTGCCTGTACCCACGCCGATCACGCTGTCCCGGTCCAGGCGGGGCGCGACATGATCCAGGGCGGCTTTGGCTACCGCCTGCTTGAGTTCGTCCTGCGTCATGCTGGCCTCCGGTTTGTTCGTTATGAAAAGTGGCGCCGGGCGTGGCGCAAAGGGCATATTATAGCCTCCCCCCGCCGTTCAGTTATAGACGCGGACCGTGCAAACTTTCTACACTGTTCGTTTGCCCCATCCAGCGGGGCGAAATCCTGTCAAGTCACCCATCTGAACCGGACGTAAAGCACCATGCCGCAACGCTACATCAAAAAGATTCTTGATGCGCGGGTATACGATGTGGCCATCGAAACCCCGCTGACCGAAGCCCGCAGTCTCTCCAAGCGTCTGGGCAACAATATTCTGCTCAAGCGTGAAGACCTGCAGCCGGTGTTTTCCTTCAAGATTCGTGGTGCCTACAACCGGATTGCCCAGCTGTCGGATGAGCAGAAGGCCAAGGGGGTAATCTGCGCGTCTGCCGGCAATCATGCCCAGGGCGTGGCGCTGGCGGCGAAAAAACTGGGTATCAAGGCGGTGATCGTGATGCCCCGGACGACGCCGGACATCAAGGTAAAATCCGTGCGCGACCGGGGGGCGAAAGTGGTGCTGAAGGGCGACGCCTTTGACGAGGCGGCCGCCCATGCCAAGGAGCTGATGGACAAACACGGATATACCTATATCCCCCCCTATGACGATCCGGATGTGATCGCCGGGCAGGGGACGGTGGCCATGGAAATGATGTGGCAGTTCTCCCATAACCTGCACGCAGTCTTCATCCCCGTTGGCGGGGGCGGCCTGATTGCCGGCATGGCGGCCTACATCAAGTACCTGCGGCCGGAGATCCGCGTCATCGGCGTGGAACCGGAAGACTCCAACTGCCTGCAGGCGGCCCTGGCGGCCGGAGAGCGGGTGGTGCTGGACGAGGTGGGTATTTTTGCTGATGGTGTGGCCGTCAAGCAGATTGGCGAAGCCCCCTGGGAGATCTGCAAGGACAACGTAGATGAGGTGATCACCGTCTCCACCGACGAAATCTGCGCGGCCATCAAGGATGTCTTCGAGGATACCCGGTCGATCAGTGAGCCTGCCGGCGCCCTGTCCGTCGCCGGCATCAAGAAATACGTAGAGCGTGAGCAGCTGGAAGGCGAAAACCTGGCAGGTATTCTCAGCGGCGCCAATATGAACTTTGACCGGCTACGCTACATCTCCGAGCGTACTGAAGTGGGGGAGAAGCGGGAGGCCATCCTGGCGGTGACCATCCCCGAGCGGCCGGGGGCTTTCAAGACCTTTATCAAGGCCCTGCACAAGCGCAGTATCACCGAGTTCAACTACCGGTATTCCGACTCGGAAGCAGCACGGATCTTCGTGGGCATCCAGATCCAGTCAGGCGGCCATGGTCGCGAGGACCTGGTGCAGAGCCTGCGGGAGACCGGCTACCAGGTGGTGGACCTGACCGACAGTGACCTGGCCAAGCAGCATATCCGCCATATGGTTGGAGGCCATGCGCCCACGGTGGACAATGAGAAGGTGTTCCAGTTCGAGTTTCCGGAACGGCCCGGCGCGCTGCTGAAGTTCCTGTTGTCCCTCGGCACCCGCTGGAACATTTCCATGTTCCATTACCGCAACCACGGGGCCGCCTACAGTCGGGTATTGATGGGGGCCCAGGTCAAGGACGCCGAGCTGGCGGATTTCGAGGGCATGCTGGATAACGTCGGTTTCCGGTACAGCAATGAGACAGACAATGAGGCTTACCGGCTGTTTCTGGGGGCAGGTAACGGGCACTGAATCCTTCCGTCTGATACATCGGGGCCCTTACTGGGGAGTGTCAGGCGGCCGGAGGGCCTGGGGTGTCTTGAAATGCCCGCAATGCGACTGGCGGTAATGGTGGCGGCGATAGTATTTACAAATTTTAATTATAAAAAATTGTAAATAGCGGCGTACGTGTTAGGCTTTTTGTCAATTCTGGAAAGCACCAACATCCGGCTGTTTTTGCAGGCAAAGCGGGTGTTTCAAACAACAACAAAAACTGTGGATCACCAATGGAGGAGATGCAATGAGGCGCAGGCCGGACATGATTCGGGCGGTAGTTCTTGTGTTTGTCGTGGGGCTGGCGGTTACCGGATTGACATCATTCCAGGCCTCGGAGGATGAATCCCGCGCTTTACCCGCCGACATCAGCTCCCAGGGGCAGTGGTTCCAGGCCCAGCGTACCCAGTCTGAACGTACCGAAGGCTAACTCTTTCCCTGGCCGGTCCGGTATAGTTTCCCATCGGTCACAATGGCATCCAGGGGTATATCCCAGGATTCCACAGGCAGTCTGTCTACCCTTTGTAGCTCATGGGCCAGGCCGATCAGTGCCGGCCTGAGCCGGGGCCGTACCCGGGTGAATGCCAGGGTGCGATCGTAGAAACCACCACCCATACCAAGACGCCCCCCGTCCTCATCAAAGCCCACCAGTGGCATCAGGATTACATCCAGCGACCAGGCTGGCCGAATCAGGCGATGGTGGAACACCGGCTCCGGTATGCCAAACCGGTTGGGTGCCATGGGGGTGTGCTCGTCATAGCGGCAGAAAGCCAGTTGACCGGAATGAATCGGGTGCAGTACCGGCAGGTAGAAGTGCACGTTCCGGCGGCGGGTCTGGGCCATGAAGGTTTGTGGGTCGATTTCCCCGTCGTTAGGCAGGTACAGGGCAATGTTACGGGCGCCCATGACCCGGGGGTGCTTGCGCAGGGTGTTGGCCAGCTCAATGGCAGCCAGTTTCTGTTGTTCCGGGTTCAGTGTCCGTCTCGCTTCGCGGAGATGCCGTCTGAGAGCCTTGCGGTCCCGTGTGGATTCCGGTTCGAAGTCTGAAAGGTTCTGGAAGGTGTGAGACACGTCAGATATAAGGTCTGGTGGAGTAAGCTTCCCGGGCTGCCGTTATCGGATGTGGCCCTTGAACCCAAAGTTCAAGGTGGTGGCCGCTGTGACATATTAGGCTTTCCCCTTCGTGGGGGACTTGCTCACAATGCCCTGAAGTAGCCACCTGGGTGTTGCGCATCGGCTCGAGGACGTATCCGACCAGCGAACAGCCCAGGAAGTCGAGATCATTATACGGGTACTGACCGGGGCGATTGCAACCGCATTCTGTGTAATTTCTGTTATCCGTGGGACGAGTTGTTCCCGGATGTCGCGTGACTACCGCCAAGGGCAGTATCGAGCTTTTCGTCCATGCTCTGGAGCAGCTGCTCAGCGGCGCCGGAGACGTTGTCGTCGTCCAGCAATTCGTGGGTGATGTTCAGCGCCGCCATGACTGCGATGCGTTCGGTGCCCAGAACCTTGCCAGTGGTGCGGATTTCCCGCATCTTGCTGTCGAGGTGACGGGCAGCGCGGCGCAGGGCGTCCTGCTGGTCTTCCGGGCAAGCGACCAGGTAATCCTTGTCGAGGATGTTGACTTCGACGGTGGTGGGGGATTTTGCCATCAGTGGTGCTCCAGGGCTCTGAGTCGACCGATCATCGCTTCAATCCGGTTCTTGGCCAGATCGTTGCGCTGGATAAGCTGGGCCCGTTCCCGGTTCCATTCGTCCTGAAGTTCACGCATGGCAGCGTTGTCCTGCTCCAGCTTGCGACAGCGCTCAATTAGGCGGTCCAGCTTGTCCGCCATGGCCTGCAATTCTGACTGTTCCATAGACTTTCCGGTACTTGGCGGGGCCGTCTGACACCGGCGGCCCCTTTCGGTCTGACACTGCTCGCTCTGGCTCCCGGGTAGCCGTTGGTATGAGCCACCCGGGACACTAGTCACTATAAGTGGGCGATGGGAAAGGGTCAATTTGCCAGTCTGTCATGTTGTTGTGACGTCGGTCCCATCCTGGCAAGCCAGGAGGACGGCACCGTTAAAACGTGTCGATTCGGCCAGTTTGCAGGGGGCACGCCGTACCTTTCGGCTTCAGCCTGTCATATCTTCTGTCACGCCCCAGGCGCCCCGTCGCCCACCCATTTTCCAGGCCCTGGCCGCGGGGATGAGGCCAACCAGCAGGCCGGCCACCGGCACTGCGGCCAGCAGACCCCATTCCAGCGTGGTGGCCGTCCGCAGGGCGATGGTCACTCCGCTTCGCAGCCGTCAGGGCGATGCCGCGATTTGCGCTTGCCTATGCCGCTCCACCGGCGGAAATGCTAGGATTGGATACCCATTCAACTGACAGGTACAGCGATTTCATGACCGACAACGCAGAACCCGGTACCCGCACGGCCGATTTCGAGGGCTGGGCGAATCTCTTTACCCGCTGCCGGGCGTTCAGTCATCCTTCCGAGCTTCATGGTGGCCTCTGTGGCCGGCTGGCCGCCGGAGCTCGCCTCGACCAGCCGCATTGGCTCGAGGTGGTTTGCGAGCATATCGGTATTGCCCCGGAGACCCTGGAGCAGGGTGAAGACCTGCCCCCGGAACTGCCGGAGTTCATGGCAGAGGCCTACCGTCAGACCCTGTTACGGTTACAGGCCACCGATATGGCGTTCCAGCTGCTGCTGCCGGAGGACGACTATGCCTTCGAGCAGCGCCTGCAGGCCCTGGCGGCGTGGGTGCGGGGGTTCCTGGAAGGTATGGCCCTGGCCGCCGGTGAAAAGCTGGGTGAGGCGCCCGATGAAATCCGTGAACTGATCGAGGATATGGTGGCCATCAGTCAGGTGGAAGACTCTGATGCCGGTGACGAGGGCGCGGAAATGCAGCTCATCGACATTACCGAGTACGTCCGTCTGGGCGTGATTTCCGTATTTACGGAGTTCAATCCCCCGGCACCATCATCACCCGCTGCAGCCCAGACCCTGCACTGACTTCGAGTATCAGGAGACCCTATGAGTCCGTGGATTCCGATGAGTGAACACGCCGAGCGCCGACGCCGGCTGATGGAAGCGATGGTCAGCGACAGCATTGCCATCCTGCCCGCCGCGCCCGAGCACACCCGCAACCGGGATGTGCTGTATCCGTTCCGTCAGGACAGTGACTTCCAGTACCTGACCGGCTTTGGTGAGCCGGAAGCCGTGCTGGTACTGATCCCCGGCCGGGAGCATGGCGAATCGGTACTTTTCTGCCGTGAACGCAATCCCGAGAAGGAGCAGTGGGATGGCTCCATCACCGGGCCGGACGGGGCCATAGAACACTTCGGGCTGGACGACGCCTTCCCCATCGCGGATATCGACGACATCCTGCCGGGTATGATCGAAGGGCGCAGCCGGGTCTACTACCCCCTGGGCCGCGACCAGGCCTTCGATACCATGGTCATGGACTGGGTCAAACAGATTCGCAGCAAGGTACGCGCGGGCGCCCAACCCCCCGGGGAATTCGTTGCCCTGGAACACCTGCTGCACGACCTGCGGCTGTACAAGAGCGCCAAGGAAATCAAGGTGATGGCCGAAGCGGGCCGGGTCAGCGCCGAGGCCCATTGCCGTGCCATGAAGCGGGCCCGCAAGGGTGGCTATGAGTACCAGCTGGAGGCGGAGCTGATCCACACGTTCATGGAGCATGGCGCCCGCCACACCGCCTACCCCTCCATCGTGGGCAGCGGTGCCAATGCCTGTGTACTGCACTATATCGAGAACAGTGCGCCGCTTAAGGAAGGCGACCTGGTGCTGATCGATGCCGGCTGTGAGGTGGACTGCTACGCGTCGGATATCACCCGGACCTTCCCGGTCAGCGGCAAGTTCAGCGACGCCCAGCGCGCCATCTATGAAGTGGTGCTGGAGGCCCAGTACGCCGCCATCGACGCGGTTCAGCCGGGCCACCACTGGAACATGCCCCACGAGGCCGCGCTGGAAGTGCTGACCCAGGGCCTGATTGACCTGGGCATTATCGAGGGGCCGCTGGCCGAAGCCCTCGAGAAGGAAGCCTACCGTCCGTTCTTTATGCACCGTACCGGCCACTGGCTGGGCATGGACGTACATGATGTGGGCGACTACAAGGTCGGCGATGCCTGGCGGGTACTGGAGCCGGGCATGGTAATGACCGTGGAGCCGGGCCTCTATATCCCGCCGGACAATATGGATGTGGACCCGCAGTGGCGCGGTATCGGTGTGCGTATTGAAGACGACGTGGTGGTTACGAAAGAAGGCTGCAAGGTGCTCTCTGACGCGGTGCCGAAAAACATTGCGGAAGTGGAAGCGTTGATGGCGGAGTAACCCGGACACCGGTGTCCCGTCTGGTTAATTTGTTAACCTACTGCGTACCGCTGGCGTCTCTGGCCAAGGCGCCAGCCCGCCGGTGTGGTGGTTCCACATCAAGGGTTGGCAACACAGGTCCAGAGACGCCAGCGGTACGCCCTTCGGGAGCGCCTGAACGCTTTGATAGCGGTGTTGCGGTAGCTCGATTTGGAGCCACCAAACCTTCGCTACCGCGCCTTGCTCTCAAAGCGTTCAGGCGCTCAGTAGGTCAACAAATTGACCAGACGGGACACTACATATGCAGGACTTTGATACCGACATACTGATTGCAGGGGGCGGACTGGCCGGCGCCACCCTCGCGCTCGCCATCTGCCGCCTGGTGCCGGGGTACCGGGTTACCGTGGTGGAAGCCTTTCCGCTGTCGGCAGAACCTGCTCCCACCGATTATCAGCCCAGCTACGATGCCCGTTCCACCGCCTTGTCCTGGGGCGCCCGCCAGATTTTCGAGCGCCTGGGCCTGTGGGAGGCCATCAGCCGGCAGGCATCGCCTATCCGCCATATCCACATTTCCGAGAAAGGCCGCTTCGGCGTGACCCGCCTGTCGGCTTCGGAACACGGACAACCGGCGCTGGGCTATGTGGCCGACAACCGCTGGCTGGGGTTGTGCCTGATGGATGCCCTGCGCCAGCAACCGGCTATTCGCTGGCTGGCTCCGGCCCAGGCGGAATCTGCCACTACCCTGACTGAAGGTGTAAGCGTCCGCATTCGTCAGGGCGATGAGGATGTCTCGCTTACCAGCCGCTGTCTGGTGGTAGCGGATGGTGGCCGTTCCGGGCTGCGGGAGGATATGGGTATCGCCGTGCACCAGCGGGATTATGATCAGTATGCCCTGATTGCCAATGTCAGCACCGAACGCCCCCATGAAGGTACGGCCTGGGAACGTTTTACCGAGCGCGGGCCCATGGCACTGCTGCCCCAGGTGGGTGGCCCGGAGCCCGGACACCGCTCGGCCCTCGTCTGGACCCTGAGCCCAGGGGATCTGGATGAGGTACTTGCCCTGGACGAGGCGGGCCGATGCGCCCGATTGCAGCAGGTTTTCGGCTGGCGGCTGGGGCGCTTCACCCGCTTCGGCGACAGTCATCACTATCCGCTTTCCCTGGTCACCGCCGATGAATGCGTGCGCCCCGGCGTGGCCCTGGTGGGCAATGCCGCCCACGCCCTTCACCCGGTGGCGGGGCAGGGTTTCAACCTGGCCCTGCGGGGACTGATGGCCCTTTTGGATGCGTTCCGTTTTGCCCGGGACAATGATCGGTCACCGGGGGACCTGACGGTGCTGAGCCGCTACCAGCAACAGCACGCGTCGGATCAGCAGCAGACCATTGGTTTCTCCGATTCCCTGGTTCGCCTGTTCGGCGGTGAATACCCTGGTGTTGGTGCTGTCCGCAATGCCGGTCTGGCCGGGCTCGATGTGCTGCCGGGCGCCAAGCACTGGTTTGCCCGCCGGGCCATGGGCGTGACCGCAGGTGGTTCCTCCAGGCAGCCATCGGATCGTGACCGGGAGCACTGGCAATGAGTGAGTTCGATATTGTTGTCGTTGGTGGTGGCATGACCGGCAGTGCTGCGGCCCTGGGTGCTGCACAACAGGGCTGGCGGGTGGCGCTGGTGGAGGCGGCCCCGGTGGCGAAACTGCTGGAAGCACCGGCGCAAGCCCATACGGTGGATGATTTTGAGCCGAGGGTCAGTGCCATTTCGGTAGCCAGCCAGCGCCTGCTGGAGCGAGTGGGCGCGTGGCAGCGAACCACCCGCACCCGCCACTGCCCGTATCAGGCCATGGATGTGTGGGATGGCGAGGCCATTGGCCGTATCCGTTTTGATGCCGCCGAGCTGGGTGTGCCCGCCCTGGGCACTATTGTCGAGAACCGACACCTGGTCCGGGGCCTGTTCGAGGCGGTGCAGGAGAGTGAACTTACCTGCCTGGACGGCCAGACAGTGGATGGCATGGTGCAGACGGAAGACGGCTGGCAGGTGACCCTGTCGGGCGGTGAGACACTGACGGCACAGCTTATAGTCGGCGCTGACGGCGCCCATTCCCGCATCCGCCAGTGGTCCGGTCTGCCCACCCGGGAGTGGGATTACGACCAGGAGGCCATTGTCTGCACCGTGCAGACGGAGCTGCCTCATCAGCACACTGCCTGGCAACGTTTCAGCGCCTCCGGCCCGCTGGCGTTCCTGCCGTTACACGCGGACGACGAGGGGAAGGGCGGGCATTTCTGCTCGATTGTCTGGTCCCAGGACACCCCGGAAGCCCGTGGCCTGCTGGATCTGGACGATGCGTTGTTCATGGCGGCACTGACCCGTGCCCTGGAAGGTCGACTGGGGCAGGTGGAAGCTGTCTCCCGGCGGCACGCCTTCCCGCTGCGGCAGCGCCATAGTAAACAGTATGTCCAGTCGGGCCTGGCCCTGGTAGGGGATGCGGCCCATACCATCCACCCATTGGCCGGGCAGGGCGCCAACCTGGGCTATGGCGATGTCGCCGCCCTGCTGGCCGAGCTGGAAGGCGCCTTCCACCGCCGTCAGTCTCCAGGCGAGCTGATGCTGCTGCAGCGATACCAGCGTCGGCGCAAGGGCGAGAACCTGGCGATGATGGCCGCCATGGAAGGCTTCAAACAGCTTTTCGCCCGCGACGAACTGCCCCTGCGATGGTTACGCAGCACCGGCATGCGCTGGCTTGACCGGGCCTCTCCGCTGAAAAACCGGGTGGCGGCCGAAGCCATGGGCTTATAGTTTTATATCATCAAGCCAAATGGATTTCCCCCTCATCGTTCAAAGTTTTTTTGTGGGGTTATTGGACTGAAATGCGAAGTTACCAATTGATCTGCCTGCTGGGGCTGACTTAAGCTCTCAGCCGTAAGAATTAGTTCCAAAGGTAGGTAAAAAACATACCTGTGGGACGGAAGGACCCAGAATTAGTCACTGGACAAGGATTGTTTCCAATGAACAGAACCGCCTTTTATTCTCCTCAGGACTTTCTCTCTGAGGTTATTGAGCCAGCATTGTGTCTACTAAATGACGAGATTGGCTATTCAAAAGCCGCTAGCCAACTTTTGCTGGGTACGGCAATCCACGAAAGCATGGGGTTGCGGTATAGAAAGCAGATAGGCGGCCCTGCACTAGGGCTGTTTCAGATGGAACCCGCCACGCACGGTGATATCTGGAACAATTTTCTGGCCTATCGAAATACACTGGCGGAAACCGTCAGGTCCCTCCGCAAAAAAAGTGGCGAAAGCGCGGATGAGCTTGAAAATAATGACCTTTATGCTGCTGCGATGGCTAGAGTTCATTATTACAGAATTGGTCAAATCGTCGCCAAGAGCGAAATTCCAGACTTTGATAATCTGAATTCCCAGTCTCTTTACTGGAAGCGCCACCACAACACGCCTCTCGGCGCAGGTACTCCCTCTAAGTACCGCGCTGATTGGCAGTCGTATCATGCGACAGGCCTAAAATACTCTGATCAATGCGAGGCGAAAAATGCAACTAGCTAATCGCCTGCTTGGCGCCTTCCTGATCGTTCTTTCGGGCTGCGCGACGGCCCAGTCACCTGAGGTGATCGAGGAGGAAGGCGCTTTCTATGCCCGGCTTTCAATTACTCCATCGGAGCTGCTCAGAACAAAACAGTTAATGGACAGGGAGCTGGCCTATCGTTTTTCCGATGGGGGAATGTTTGAGATCTACTTGCCCGGTGAGAAACTTGGCAGTATCGCGAAGGGCTGTGACTCTCTCATTGTCCGTATGCCCTGGACAGATCCGGAGCTGCCGAGTGCCCAAGAGTTCGTTCAAGAGAAGAAGGCACTTTTTACCCGTCTTTCAGAAACGTCAAAAGGTCACAGTGTCGAGTTTGTGGTTCAGTTAAATCCCTATGTTGAAGTGATAGACGGCGCTCCGGAGCTGACCAGTTGCAACCTGTTTTTCAGACACCACGACGGCCAATATATCGAGAGCATTGATCCGTTGCCATGAGACAGTTGTGCCGGTGAGTTTGCTTCTTATTATTGCAATTACGATATTTCTAAAGTATCGATTTTAAAAGGAAACTGACTATGGCCGGCGCCAGCCTGCTTACTCTGCTTGATGATATCAGCGTCCTCCTTGATGACGTCTCGGTGATGACCAAGGTGGCGGCCAAGAAAACCGCCGGTGTACTGGGGGATGACCTGGCGCTGAACGCGCAGCAGGTGACCGGCGTGAGGCCGGCCCGGGAGTTGCCGGTGGTGTGGGCCGTGTTCAAGGGCTCAGCGATCAACAAGGTGATCCTGGTGCCATTGGCGCTGGCCATCAGTTATTTCCTGCCCTGGCTGATTACGCCGCTACTGATGCTGGGGGGCGCTTTCCTGTGCTATGAGGGCTTCGAGAAACTGGTCCACAAATGGCTTCACCGGAGCGAGGATCAGGCCCACCGTGAGAAACTGCGGGAGGCGCTGGCGGATCCCTCGAAAGACATGAAGGCACTGGAGAAGGACAAGATCAAGGGCGCCATCCGCACCGACTTCATCCTTTCCGCCGAGATCATTGCCATAACCCTGGGCACGGTGAGTGCCGAGTCCATCACCATGCAATTGGCCGTGCTGGTGGTGATTGCCGTTGCGGTAACAGTTGGTGTCTATGGCCTGGTGGCAGGCATCGTCAAGCTGGATGATCTGGGGGTGCACCTGACCGAGCGTGACTCGTCATTCTCCCAGAGACTGGGGGCTGGCATACTGGCTGCCGCACCCTGGCTGATGAAAACCCTTTCGGTTGTGGGCACCGCAGCCATGTTCCTCGTGGGCGGCGGTATCCTGGTTCACGGCGTTGCGCCCCTCTACGAATGGATCCGTGAATTTACCGCTGGTCTTGGTTCGGTTATGGCGGCGATCGGGCCGGTGCTGGCTGACGGTCTGATCGGGGTGATTGCCGGGGCCATTCTGGTCGCTGTTATCTCCGGTTTCCAGCGATTGAAGGGCTGAGCGACGTTCGGCTCAGGCCTTCAACCGGTCTATAGCGTCTGTATCCCCCTGAATGGTCAGTGCCTTTGCCTTTGTCTTTTGCCTGGCTCTGCGTATAATGATAAGCGTTTTCATTAGCGTTGAGCTTGCGCAATAAGAGCATCCCCTTCGAGGCTCTCTTCGACAACGACATGGATGGCTTATGACGATTCCTGCCCTTGCCCCTTTGTTTACTGGTGATTTCGAGCACTACCGGCATATGCTGGTGTTGCCGGGTCAGGATCAGCGCAAGGGGGTAGCGGCAAGGGATCTGGTTTCGCCGGATGGCCTCGCCTGGCTGCTTTCCGAGTACCGTCGCGTGCAGCCGGGGGACGATGACCGGGCCCTGCTGTCTCTGTGGTCGCGGTACTATTTTGTCAAACTGACGGTGCCCGTGGTGGCGGCCAACCTGGTTCTGGGGCGTGAGCTGCCGGTGTCACTGGATCGGATTGAGGTCATTCTTGATGACGACGGTCTGCCGGAGGCGTTTCGCCTGCCGGATGAAGGCAGACCTTTCCAGGTGGCCCCTGACGGGCCCTTTGACCGTTTCCGGGAATTGCTGGACCACAACTTTGAGCCCCTTATAGAGGGCTGGTGTCAGCAGGTGAAGGTGTCACGCCGGGTGTTGTGGAATAACGCCGCCAATTACTTCGAATGGCTGATCAGTACCATGAGCTCGGCGGGTATTCCCGACGCCTCGCTGGAAGATGGTCGCCAGCTTATCGCGCGGCAACAGCGCCCGGATGGGCGCCCCAATCCCATGGCCAGCCCGGTTCGCTATGTGGAGCAGGGGGAAGGATGTGAGCCCATGCGTCAACGGCGTCACTGCTGCATTCGCTATCGGCTTCCGGACCTGCCCCTGTGCCGGAACTGCCCCCATATCGATCGCCCTCCCAAGGGTGCGCTGCTTCCCGAAAGCGCCTGAATCAGGGGTGTTACACGACCGCGATGCGAGCGCCGTCATTGTGGGGATGGGGCAGGATCGACATGGGGATACCGTAGATATCTTCCAGGGTGTCCCGGGTCATCAGTTGGTCCGGGGTGCCCTCGGTCAGTAGCCGGCCGCTGTGAAGCGCCACCAGGTGGTCGCAGTAGGCCGCGGCCATGTTGATGTCGTGAAGCACGACCACCACGCCCATATCCAGCTCCTTGCCCAGTTTGCGCACCAGCGACAGCACTTCCACCTGATGGGCCACATCCAGCGCCGAGGTGGGCTCGTCCAGCAGCAGGTAGCGGGCATTCTGGGCCAGCAGCATGGCCAGCCAGACCCGCTGGCGTTCGCCGCCGGACAGCTCATCCACGCCCCGGTGGGCAAAGCCTTCGGTATCCGTCAGCGCCATGGCCCGTTCCACCTGTTCCCTGTCCTCCCGGGAAAACCGCCCCAGTGCGCCATGCCAGGGATAGCGGCCAAAGCTCACCAGTTCCCGCGCGGTGAGCCCGTCCGTGGCCGGTGGTTGCTGGGGGAGGTAGGCAATCTGACGGGCCAGCGGACGATCACCCCACTGGTGCAGGCCCTTGCCTTCCAGGGTAATCCGTCCCCCGGAGGGTGTCAGCTGGCGGGCCAGCAGTTTGAGTAGTGTCGATTTACCGGAACCGTTATGGCCAATCAGTCCCACCACCTGACCGTGTTCAATGGTGAGGTGGATGGGATGCAGCAGGGTTTTTTCCGGTAACCGGTAACTGACGGCGTCCAGTGTGAACATGGCATCAGGCTCGTTTGGTGAAAGTTGGATACTAATTCAGATGTAAATGCGTATCAATAACTGCCTACCCGGGAATACGCCTACCGGCTCTTTGGCATCCGGCCCATCCGGATCAGGAAATAGCCACCGCCAATCAGTGTGGCCACCAGCCCGGCGGGTAGCTCGTAGGGGTAGACCACCGAGCGGGCCAGCCAGTCCGCCCAGAGCATCAGCAGGCTGCCGATAACAAAGGCCGCGATCAGTTGGGGCAGGGCCCGCTGATAGCCCAGTAGCCTGGCCAGGTGGGGCGCCATCAAGCCGACAAATGACAATGGGCCGACCACCAGGGTGGCCGCCGCGGTCATCAGCGCCGCCAGTAACAGCAAGGCAAGACGCACCGGCGCCAGGGGCAGGCCGAGGGACCGGGAGGCACTGTCGCCCAGTGGCAGCAGGTCCAGCCAGCGTGTTGCCAGCAATGCCAGAAGCACCAGTACCGGTGTCGCCGCAACCAGGGCCAGGGCATCGGTCTCGCCGGACAGCCAGGTGGAGCCTGCCAGCCAGTTCAGCAGCATGACCGACTGGGTATCGCCCATGGCCAGCACCATCCGGATGCCCGCATCCAGCAGAGCAGACAGGGCGATGCCGCCGAGCAGCAGACGTTGCGGTGAGAAACCGTTGCGCCGGCTCAGCAGGAGCAGTGCCAGCAGCACCAGCGTTCCTCCCAGGCCGCCAGCCAGGATCTGCAGGGTGCGGCTGCCGGTGCCAACGGTCAGTACCAGCAACACCATTCCCAGGGCAGCGCCGGTGCTGATGCCCAGCAGTTCCGGGCTGGCCATGGGGTTGCGGGTCAGCCTCTGCACGATCACGCCGGCACCCGCCAGCAGGCCGCCGGCCATCAGTGCGGTGGTCATGCGCGGCAGCCGCATGGCCAGTATCGCCGGATCGCCACTCAACCCGGTCCAGTGCCAGCCATCCCAGGTGGGGCCCAGTGACAGGGTGATGGCCAGGCTGCCCAGCACGACCAGGGTGAGAACCAGCAGGCCGGCCACTGAAAATCCCCGCCGGGGCGTCGCCATCGACATGGACTCGGCGGGGCGGGAAGGCATCAGCCGGGTGCGGGTCAGTACCCAGAGCAGTACCGGCCCGCCAATGAGTGCCGAGGCCGCCCCGGTGGGAAACAGCAGGTGGCCGAAGGCCAGGGTCAGTTGCTGGGCAATCCCGTCGGCCACCAGGCAGATCAGGGCGCCGGCAAGGGCGCTGGCCAGCAGTCGCTGGCGAAGGGTGCGGGCGCCCAGCAGGCGGACAATGGCGGGTGCGGCCAGGCCGATGAACCCGACCACGCCCACGTGGCTGACGGTCAGTGCGGTCAGGTAAACCGCCAGTGCCAGGGCGAGAATGCGGGTGACACCGGGAGACAGTCCCAGGGACCGGGCGCTTTCCGTGCCCAGGTCCAGGGCCTGCAGGGGGCGCCACAGCAGCAGTACGATGCCGGCGGCTGCCAGCAGGCGGGGCAGCAGGTCGAGGGTGCTGCGCCAGTCCGTCTGGCTGAGCTCACCGGCCCCCCAGATGAACAGGCCTGCCAGCTGCTCCTGGTTGAACAGCAGGATGACGGTGTTGATGGCCCCCAGGTAGAGGCTGACGATCAGGCCGCACAGGGTCAGCGTCAGCGGATCGAAACCGCGCCGGGCGCCCATCAACAGGACCAGCCCCAGGGCGCCCATGCCGCCGGCCATGGCCCAGGCTTCCCGCCAGGCGAGCAGGGCGGGCGCAAACAGCATCACCAGCCCCAGCGCCAGTTGGGCGCCGGCGGCCACACCGAGTGTGGTGGGCGCGGCCAGGGGGTTGCGCAAGACCTGCTGCACCAGGGTGCCGGCAAAGCCCAGCGCTGCGCCGGTCAGCAGGGCCACGGTCAGCCGTGGCATCAGGGTAAAGTGCAGCACCGCCTGCTCGAAACTGGCGGAAGCAGACAGAATCAGTGCGCCAGGCAGTTGCGTCAGGTTGTCAGGGCTGGTGAGCGGCGACAGCAGTAAACCAACCGCGAGCAGTACCAGGGCCAGCAGCGAGAGTCGTGTCCAGGGATGTTGCAGTGTTGGCATCTGACTCATGGGGTGGATACCTCTTCACCGGCCATTAACTGATCCGCCAGCATCCGCGCCATGCGGGGGACACTGAGCACACCACCAAAGGTCCAGACCGGCCCCACTCCGGTGATTCGACCGCTTTTCGCCATTGGCAGGTAGGGCCAGAGTTCGCTCTGCTGGAGTCGTTCCCGGTCGGCTTCCGGCCATGGGCGGATATAGATCAGCCAGGCGTCCGGGTGCCCGCCCAGGTCGGCCACGGTTCCCGGCGTGAAGCCCCAGAGGTTGGTGGAACGGGGCCACGCGTTGATCAGGCCGGCCTGTTCCAGGGCCTGGTGCAGCATGGAATTGTCGCCGTGAATGCGCAGGCGCCGGTCATCCAGGAAACGGACGATAAAGGCGCTCTGGTTGGCCAACCCCGCTTGCGCCAGTTGTTGCCGGGTATCACTCAGGTCCTGCTCTGCCTGTCGGATCACGGCCTGCGCCTGTTGCTCGCGGCCCAGAACCCGGCCCAGCGTGACCAGGTGTTGCTGCGCGCGTTCCCAGGGGTTCGAGTCGGTCTCGTAGGTGGTCTGCACCAGGGTGGGCGCTATGGTTTCCAGGGCGGGTACGGCGGCCCTCAGGTGGCCGGTTACCAGTATAAGGTCTGGCTCGAGAGAGCGGATGGCCTCCAGGTTGGGCGACTGGCGCGCGCCCACGGATTTCACCGAGTCCGGCAGGGGCGGCTCTGCCACCCATTCCCGGTAGCCTTCGGCATCCGCTACACCCACCGGCGTCACGCCCAGGGCCAGCAGATGCTCCACCAGCCACCAGTTCAGCGCCACGACCCGTTCGGGGGGCTCCTCAATACGCAGTTCGCCGGCATCGTGGGAGACCACGGTGCCGGCGCTGGCGGTGAAGCTTAGCAATACCAGTACAAGGGCCCGCACTGCGGGCCCCGGAAGACTGCCTGTCAGCATGCCATCAGTAATCCACGGAGTAGGTCAGGGAGTAGGTGCGGCCCTGGCCCTTGAAGTCGAACAGCTCTTCATAGCCGTAGAACAACTGGGCGCGCTGCCCCCAGACGGTATCGTACTGCTCGTCCAGCAGGTTGGTAACGGCAACGTTGATTCGGCCCAGGGGCAGCTTACGTGCCGCCATCAGGTCGAAGGTTGTGTAGCCATCAATTTCATCACCGGCGTCGTCTTCAATGTCGAAGGCCCTGGAGCCCTGCAGCCGGACCGAGGTCAGGTTGTCCTGCCAGCGAACAAAGGCAGTGGCGTTCGGGAGACTGGCAGCGGTAACCACATTCTTCTGCCAATCGCCATCGTCGTCCTCCACTTCCGAGCGCACATAATGGCCGGTGCCACCGACGTACCATTGCTCGTTGGCATACCAGGTGAGCGCGCCTTCAAGACCGTAATCACGGGTTTTCCGGTCAACCACATCCACGGTCAGGGTGGTGCGATTGGTTTCCGCTTCCTTGTCGGACCAGGTGTAGTAGGCAGCGACCTGGGCATCCCAGTTTGCCTGGTAGGTACGCCAGCCGAGTTCCACCTGGTTGGTTTCCAGGCCGGGAATGGGGTTGTCGTCGATGTTCAGGGAGTCGGTCAGCACATAGCGACCGCCGGTGAGGCTGTACGAGCCCCTGCCGGCAACCTTGCCGGGATCCGGAATTTCAAAGCCCTGGCTGAAGTTGGCCCAGATCTGATGATCTTCGGGAAGGTTGTAGATGGCGCCGACATTCACCAGGGTCACGTCGTAGTCGCTTTCGCCGCCGGGTATGGCATCGGCACCAGAGGCCAGTCCGCGTTCCACTTCAACCGCCTGCTGGGTGCCCACGAAGTCTTCCATTTCAAGACGTGCGTAACGCTGACGAATACCTGCGTTCAGCTGGAGGCGCTCGGTGGCATCCCACTCCGCCTGAAGGTATGCCGCGATGCCTTCCACCCGGTAGTCGGGGTAGCGGTCCACGGTGAATTCCTCGTCGAATACCAGCCCGCCACTGGAGAATGCCGCCATGTTTTCAAAGATCATCTGGCTCGCGGAGAAGTCCTCCCGATCAAGGTCGATCCCGTAATTCAGGCGGACATCACCCAGGTCCTTGGCGAGCAGACCCTTGACCAGATACTGGCGGGTTTCCTGACTGGACGCGCCAAAGTAACTCTGTGGTGCGGTTGCCCTACGATATGGGTAGGGGTGAAAGGCGGACTCCTCATTGCGCATGGAGGCCTGCAGGTAGGCTGTATGCCCCAGGAAATCACCGTGCTGATAGGCAAGGTTGAACATGTATCGTTCAGTCTCCGGGTCACGGTCGCTGGAGAATCCGTCCCGGATTTCAGGGTCATTGATTTCCGACAGCATGGGGCCCAGCCAGACACCCTGATCACCCTCGTAGCGGGAGCGGTAAAACTGCGCGGTCAGATCCAGACTCTGGTTGTCGTCAATGCGGATCTGGGTGCTGCCGAGCACATCCACGCTGCGGTTGTACTGCAGGTCAGTCTGGGAAATATCCGGCATGATGGGGTCGCCGTTACCATCGTACATGGCGCCATTGTCCTGGGCGGCAATGGCAAGCCTTCCCTTGATGGTCTCATTACCCCCTGCAATGGATTGGCCGACCCGGAAAGTGCGGTCTTCGGTGTTGTTGAAGCCGCTGGATGCGCCCAGTTCAGTGCTGAACTGAGCATCCCCCTCGCGCCCCTTCCTGGTGATGATATTGACGATACCACCGGTACTGCCGCCGCCGTAGATGGCGGTGGCACCAGACAGTACCTCAATGCGATCAATATTGAAGGGATCGATGGAATCGAACTGCCGGCTCAGACCGCGGGAGCCGTTCAGGGACACGCCGTCGATCATGACCAGCACACTGCGGCCTCGCATATTCTGACCATAGTTGGTGCGGGTTTCCGGAGCCAGATCCATGCTCGGAACCAGCTTGCCGATCACCGTTTTCAGATCCTGGCCGGACTGGAACTGCTGCTCCAGCTCTTCCCCTTCCAGGACCCAGACGGTACCCGGAACCTGGCTGATCTGCGCGGGTGCTCGGCTGCCGACCACCACCAGCTCGTCCAGTGACTGTGAGGCGGCGTGTGCCACCATGGGTGCCGTAAGCGCCAGCGATATCACGGTCCACGGGACAATCGTTCGTACAGCCATCAGTAGTTCTCCCTATGTAAATAAGGCGCAAGTGTAAACGATTATCAGATAGATTCAATTCCTGATGGCGACATTTTTTTGGGAACGTCCTCCATCGGCGGATTGTCATGTGCGGTTTCGCTGCGCCAGCGAACCGATACACCCTGTTCGGCCACGGGGTAGTGTTCTTCGCCAAGCAGGTGATTGACGATAACCGCGGAACGCCAGCTGGTCAGGCTGAGCTGGGACTCGGCGATGCCGTGACTGAAGCGGCCCTGGTTAACGGTGTAGATGGCGCGGTCGGCAGGCCCGTCCCAGTCCAGGTTGAAGGCCTTTCCCAGGCTCGGCCGACCCATGGTGTCCAGGTGCAGCCTGGTGTTCAGGGGTGACAGGCAGGAAGGCAGCCCATGGTCAAACCCGGTACACAGCAGCAACTGGTCGGCCCGGAATTCCTCGAACCGGTCATCCAGTCGGTTGCGGGTCAGCAGGTTCATGGGGGCACCGTCGGTGACAGCGTAGAGCGAACGCCCCGGCAGCAGCTCGGGGGCAGGCCGCCCCGGGTGCTCCAGAGGATACTCGTAAAGGCGCTGGTAAAGCGTCTGCAGGGTATCCGGTGAAATACCGTCCGATGCCAGTTTCTGGTAGTGCACCAGTTCCCTGCGGCGGTTTTCGGGCAGCCCCTGGAAGGCATCCACGTAGCCCGGCGAGAAATAGAGGTTGGTAAAGGGCGTCTCGTCCAGGGGCTCGAAGTTGGCACGGCGGGAGAACCAGCGGATGCTGGCAGGCTGTCCCCAGAGGCCATCCATCAGGCCAAGCATGACCTCGGCCCCCGACTGGCCGCCCCCGACCACGGCAACATGCTGGCCGGTGAAGTCCCTGGCCCGTTCCATCAGGTGAATGCAATGCAGGCTGCGGCCCGGGGGCAGCGCTTCACAGGCCGGCGGAATGTTGGGGCGGATGCCGGTGCCGATACACAGGTTACGGGCGTAGACCGGCGCTTGCCCGTTCACGAAGCGCAGCTCGAAAAGCCCGTCCTCAAAGCGGACCGATTCGACGCCATGGCTGAAACGGAGGCTGGGAAGGCGCCCCGCCACCCAGCCAAGGTAGTCGGCAAACTCGCGCCGGCTGATGGCGGTCATGTCAGCGCTCAGGAAGGGGTAGAACCGGCGATGCTGCACCAGGTAGTTGAGAAAGCTGTGGCGGTTGCAGGGATCGGCGCCGGTGACCAGGTCCTTGAGGCAGGAGGTCTGCAGTCTTGCTCCCGGCAGCTGCATGCCCGGGTGCCAGCTGAATGCCGGTTTGCTGTCGAAGAAGGCGGCGTTTACGTTGGGGTGCTGATCCAGCAGGGCGGCCACGCTCAGGTTGAAAGGGCCAATACCGATGCCGGCCAGGTCGAGGATGTCCTTAGTCATGGCTGGTCTCCAGGGTCTGGTGATGATGGGGGTGAAGGGGGTTGGGCAGGTCCGGGCCAAGCGCTGGCAGGGGGCGTGACGCGTTGTCTCCGTAGCCGATGCGGAAGCGGACCCGGTTCAGGCAGACCCGTTCCATGACGGGACGCAGCAGACTGAACTGCTCGAACTGGTGCGCCATGTCGGGATGGGCCTGTTGATAGTGCTGCAGCCGGTCGTGCAGTAACTGGTAGAACGCCTTCTCGGGGTAGCCGAGGTGATCTTCCAGCAGCGGCGACAGGAAGCGCAGGCCGGTGACCAGGTGCCCGGTGTAGAGGTCATGGAGCAGGTGCGCCGGAGGCAGCCTGGGGAGTGCACCTGCGAGGGCATCCGGCAGTCCCGCCTCGTTGGGCAGGGGCCCTTCCACCAGTCTCAGGTCGCCATGAAAATCCTTGATCACCACCCGTTCGGGACGGAAATCCCGGAAGATAACGCCCAGGTTCTGACCATGGGCCACCAGGCCGATGCCATAACGGCACAGCAGGTGGTACAACGGTAGCGTGACGCGGTCGAAGAGGCGGGTCAGCCACCGTTCCACCGTCCAGCCGGAGCGACGAATCATCTCGGCGGCCAGGGGGGGCGCCGGTCGCATCGGTCTGCATCAGGACGGCGAAGATCCAGCCCTTCTCGCCGTCGGCACACTTGCTGGCCAGGCTTTCCCGCCATACCGCTCCGGCCATTTCCCGGTAACGGTAGGGGGTGCCCGCAACCTGCTGCTGGTGGGGCTGGGGCAGGTGCAGGCCGCCCAGCTCCTGCTGTACGGTCAGCCCTGCCTCTGCGAGAAATGGGTCTTGGCCGGCGGTGGCTGACAGCCAGCGGGACAGCTCAGGCGCCAGCGCCATGGGCTCCGGCGGTATACCCCGGTAGCAGGAGGTGTTCAGTATGGTCAGCGACAGTTTCAGGTCGCATGAGGCGGGCTGGTCGACATTTGACAGGGTGCGGATCGACTGCTGGGGCAGGTAGCGATGGCCCCGCTCGCCCAGGTCCACCAGGTTGCCGCTCTGCAGCATGGCGGCATACTGGGGCTGAATGCAGTGCTGCCATTGCCACGGGTGGACGGGCAACAGCTGCCAGTCCGGGGCATCCAGGTAGGGTGCCAGGTCCCTGCGGTCACCATCGGTCAGGCATTGCGCTGGCCCTGGGTGGCCGAAGGTTCTTGCGCCAGTGGCGCGATGCACGGCCAGCCAGCGCAATACCACCGGCTGGCCCGCTTCGGGGCTGTAGCGGTGAAGGTCCTCCATGCCCCAGCCGAGCCGGCCGCGGTTGGCCAGGACTTTCGGGTGTCCATCCAGTAGCGTTTCCAGTCTGGCGGAGGGCAGTTCAAGCAACTGACCGGCGGTCTGTTGCGCCAGGGTCTGCTGGCGTAGCAGGTCTCCGGTCAGGGTGTTGTTCAACTCCTCGATAAAGTTGCCAAGGGTGATATCGCTCATGGCGAATGACTCGCGGCAGTCCAGCACCAGCTGGATGGCATCGCTGCTGGGGAAGCCGTCGCGCACAATGGATTGCGGGCGTATCCACAGGAAATCCCAGGGGGTTCGCCGTGCCCTGAAGTGGTAGCGATGCGCGCCGGTGTCCAGTTCGAACAGGTCGTCGCCCCGGTGCTCCGGTGACAGCAGTCCTTCGTAGCTGCACTCCGCGAGGATCCGCGCCATCAGGCGCTGGTTGACGATCTGCCAGTCGTTGGCATGTTCCATTACGGTCATTCCTGTCGGTTACAGTCGGGTGTTGGCAAAAAACCGTTGGCGGGGGTTGCACAGCAACGCCGAACGTTTGTGGGGAAAGTCGAATTCGCCATGGTTTTCCCAGGTCGTCGTCTCGAGGTAGCGCAGCATGGCCTGGTTGTCGGCCCTTGGTTCGCCCCACAGGGCCTGGGTGCGCGGCTCAGTCAGAAACAGGAAGTGGCAGACGGCATTGAGCCAGAGATTCGTCTGCTGGGCGCCGAGGAATCGCCGTTCACCCACCAGGACGTGCATGCCCTGGTCGAACGGGCCGGCCTTGCAGTAGGGGCCCAGGCGGTCTTCGGCCACATAGTAGGTTTCAAAGTAGCCACCGGCCTCGCCATCAGCTTCCAGGATGAGCGGCAGCGAATGGGGGTCGGCTCGCCGGTCCTCCAGCATGGCGTCCAGCCTGTCGCGGCTCCACGGGTACTCCCAGAACTTCGCCACCCGTGGATCGTTCTGCCAGCGGTGAAAGCGTTCACCGTCCTCTTCAACAGTTGCCTGTCGCAGGGTGATGGTTTTGCCCAGCGAGGGAGCAAAGCGGCGGTACAGAATCTGGTCGCCCACGGCGGGGCGCCGGGGGTGGCTGACGCCGTCGGTGTCAACGATGGTTTCCGGTATGAGCGCCCACAAGGCGGAATCCAGCCAGTGTTCCCGAATCTGGTAGAAGGCGGATCGTTCCAGGGCCGCGCGCCCTTCCCCCCGGGACCAGGCAGGGTGGTCCGTGTCGAAGGCGGCGCTGGCGCGCCCCAGCAATTCGAGCCGTGGTGTATCCAGGGTATGGAAAAGCGTGTCGAGTATGCGGCGACTGGTGTCTGCGTCGAGCTCCGGTCCTTCCCAGTCAAGCAGCGTCTCCCCGGCGGCGCTGGTCTGGCGGCGGGCCTGCCAGGTTTCCGAGTCGAGGGAAATCTGCAGCTGCTGGCCGTCTGAAGTGGGGAGCAGTTCAATGGGCGATAAGCGCGTCATGGTAGTCGTCATCCTTGGTTTTTTCGGGTTGCCCGGTCACCAGCGGGTTGGGCATCGGGTGATAGATGGATTCGAGATCATCAAGGGTGTTTTCATTCAGTGCCCGCAGGGAGCACAGGAAATTGTTCTTTGCGTAAAGCTGCGGGCTCGTCAGCAGGTAGTCGAGGGCGCTGGCGTCCGCGGGGTGTTCGGCCTGTCGTTGCTGTAGCCATTCCCTGAGCTGATGCCACAGACGGTCCTCCCGGCAGAGGTCCGCTGCCGCCAGCGAGCTGATGACGTTGAAGGTGCTGTTGATGAACAGGTAGTAGCAGAACAGGCGAACCCCGAGTTCATCCGGTAGTTCATTCCCGCTGGTCTGCACGGTATCCGTCAGGCTGGGGCCAAACCGGCGGTGCGCCAGGGAGGAAAAACCGGTGCCCTGGCAATCGCGGAACCAGGCCGCGACAGGCTGGAACTGGCTGTCCAGGCGCAGGATCAGATTCTGCTGGTGAGCACCAAACAGCAGCCCCAGGTTGCTTTGCGCGTCCAGCAGCGGCCTTACGGCCAGCTCCAGATAGGCGCCGAGCCAGGCCATGGCCTCCTCTTCGCCGGCATTTCTGGCTCGCAGGCAGGCGCCCAGCCGGGAGAGGCCGGTGGCGGGGTTGTCCTGGAGCAGCGTCGCAAGCAGTTCGCAGTTGCGGGACGCCTCACCCCGAAACGGGTTGTCCCGCAGTACCAGGGTGGTTTCCGGCAGCGCTTGCCCGTCCTGGTCGCAGATGACGGCTGTGACCGGCTCGTCCAGTACCTGAAAACGGGGGTGCCGTGCCCGCCACCAGCGCCCGGAGTCGCTGGTCAGGAGGTCGGCAAGTACGGGCCCACGTACGGCCTCCTGTGGTTGCAGGTGTCTGAGGGAGTTGGTGATGCGAACGGACAGGGAGAACTTCAGCATCCACTCCTGCCTGTCGGCCCATATCGCCCTGAGGGATGAGGTGGCGTGCCATTGCGACCCTCCCATGCCCAGACATCGCAGGCGCCCGTCGGATTGCAGTTGCCGTAAACCGGGGTGGGCCTGCCAGTGTCTGTGCTGGAACGGATGGCAGGGAATGATCGCCTGACCCTCGGCGAGGGCCGTTTCGACACGTTGGCGGACGCCGGGGGATTCCTGCGAGAGTAATGAACGAACCGCTCCAGACAGCGACGCCTGCGCAGAGGCGTGGGAGCGCAGATGCTCCGGCGCCACGCTGTACCACATCAGCGGAAACCGGCCACCGTACTCCGGGGCGAAGGCCGAAACTTCTTCGGCGGCCATATTGCCCAGATCCTTGGGGCAGGGGTGGATCGAGTGCCCGTTGACCAGGGCCTGTTCGGACTGGATGAAGGGCTCCGGGGCGTGCTCCGGGTCGGGAGAATGTCGCAAACGGCAGGCCTGGGCCAGATTCAGGTTCTCATGGCTGCGCTGTACCCGACGGAGAAGGTTCTGCCGGTTCTGGACAGACGCCCTGTCGCCAAGTTCGGGCAACGACAGGGTCCACTCGACTGCCTTCAGGAAGCTGATCGGGGCAACGCCTTCACCCTGATCCATCCACAGCTCGGGCCCCAGCAGATGCCGTCCACCCCGGCTGTGGAAACGGCAGGGGATCAGCAGTGTTGCCCCCGTTCCAGAGTGCGTAATCGAGTAGTGCCCTGGTAGCGGATGCCAGGGCCAGGGCCCGGTCTCCCGAAGCAGGGCGTTGAAGTAGGCATTCACGGAGGGGTCTAGGGATTCCCTTGATGAGGTCATGGCGATGTCCTTGGCCGACGAATTGCAAACAACAGTAAAATAAACAATAATGATTCGCAATTACAAATCAGACAAAACAAGGCAGGAACGTAAACGGATGAAGAGTCGGGGAATGGAAGCCTGGGGCCCGGTACTGATGATGGGGATCCTGCAGTCGGCCCTGGTGGCCTGCCTGCCCTGGCTGATCGACCGAACCGGGCTGTCGGCGGGAACCTGGTCGCTGATCCTGTCGGCCGGCATGATACCCGTGCTTCTGGGGGCGCCTCTGTGGGGGCGGATTGTGGATCGGCGGGGTGCGGGCCGAGTGTGCGGGCGGGCCTCGATGATGGTGCTGGCTGGCTTCGCAATGTTGCTGCTGGTGTTGGGGGCGGGTCTTCAGGGAGCACTGGCCGCTGCCTGTCTGTTGGGGGCAAGGCTGGCCCATGGCATTGGCGCCGGCGGAGTTTTCCCGGCGGCCCAGCGCCTGGCCGTGGCGGACGCGGGGCCGGCCGAGTGGGGCTACCGGCTATCCCGCCTGCAGATGGCCGTACACGCGGGGCGTCTTGTGGGCCCGGCATTGATCGCGCTTGCAGCATGGCTGGATATGATGATGGTGCTGCTGCTGGCCGGTGTGCTGGCGGTGCTGTTGGTGGCTGGTGGCTATCGGTCCCGTTCGCTGGGCCCGGCGACCCGCGCACCGGCATCCTCCGTCAGCGTTCGTCTGCGCTGGGGGGCGGGAACGCCTTTCTACCTGATGGCATTGCTGCTGACAGCGTGGGTGGGCGCCGTGCAGTTCGTGCTCGGGCCTTTCCTCACGGAACTGGCGGGGGTGTCGGCGGACGTCGGCTCGTCCCTGACGGCTGCAGCACTGGTGCTGGCATCCCTCGTCGGGCTTGTCTTCGGGCCAATGGTTCACGGATGGGCACAGGGGAACGTCACCCTGGTGATGATCTGGGGCAGTGCTCTGCTGCTGGCGGGGGTGATGCTGGGGGGAGCGCAAAGCCTGGCTGCCGTCTATGGCGGAATTGCGGCGTTGGCTTTCGGAGCTTCGGTGCTGACACCCTGGTATGGCAGCCTGCTGCGCCAGTGTCATCCGGATGCCCAGGGTGAAGTGGCCGGCCGGCTGACGAGTACCCATACCCTGGGTTACATCATCGGTACCCTGACAGGAGGCTGGTTACTGGAAGCCAGGCCGGACACGCCGCTGACGCTCTTCGTGTTGCTGGTGCCGGTGCTGGTCCTGCTGGCGGTGTGGGCCCGCTCGCTTACCCGCAGAGATCGTACAGGCGGCCAATCAGCACAGGCACCGCCGTTTCCACCCGCAGTATCCGGGGTCCAAGGTGAACGGACTGACAGCCTGCCTCCTGCAGCTTCTCCACCTCGTAGGGAATAAAGCCCCCTTCCGGCCCGATGCACAGGGTGGCTGGTCGCTGAATATGCGTGGGGCAGGGCGTCGGGGTGCCGGGGTGGGCCACCAATCCGGGACGGTCACGGAGTATGGTGGGCAATTCGTCTTCCACGAAGGGCTTGAAGCGCTGGCGGAGCTGCACCTGCGGCATGCGGGTGTCCATGGCCTGCTCCAGACCCAGGGTCAGGTTCTCCCGGAGGTGCTCCGGCTGCAGCCAGGGGGTCTGCCAGAAGCTTTTTTCGACCTTGTAGCTGTTGATCAGCCAGATGTCCTTGACGCCCAGGGCGGCGACGGTCTGCAGCACACGCCGGAACATCTTGGGGCGCGGCATGGCGAGGATCAGCGTCAGGGGCAGTGGTGCTGGCGGTGACTGGTTCAGCTCCAACCGGAGTTCCGCCGCGGTGTCCGTCAGCCGGGTGACGGTACCGGTGCCCATCAGGCCATCCTCCAGGCCAACGGGCAGGGTATCCCCCTCGCCGGCCCGCAACACATCGACCAGGTGGTCACGACGGCGGCCGGTCAGCCTGGCGTTGTGGTCGTCCAGCAGGTCCTCTTCCGACAGCAGGGCCAGGTTCATACGTCGTCGGGGTAACCGTCATCCGGGCGGTGGCGCACGGCCAGGTACCCAAACAGCACGCCGATCTCGAACAGCAGCCACATGGGCACCGCCAGCAGGGTCTGGGAAATCAGGTCCGGTGGTGTCAGCATCATGCCGATGATGAAACAGCCCACCACCACATAGGGCCGTTTGGCGGACAGTTCCTGGGGTGTGGTGGCGCCGGACAGGATCATCAGGATGGTGGCAATCGGAATCTCGAAGGCGACCCCGAACGCGAAGAACATCTTGAGGACAAAATTGAGGTAGCTGGTAATGTCTGGCAGCTCAACAATGCCTTCCGGGCCAACGGCGGTGAAAAAACCGAACACCAGGGGAAAGACCACGTAATAGGCAAATATGGCGCCCAGGTAGAACAGCAGTATCGACGAGAACAGCAGCGGAAAGGCCAGTTTTTTCTCGTGGGCGTAGAGCCCGGGGGCGATAAAGCTCCACAGCTGGTAGAGAATGATGGGTATGGCTACGAATACCGACAGTACCAGCGCCAGTTTCATGGGGGCAAAGAAGGTGGCGGTGATGTCGGTGGCGATCATGGACTGGCCCACCGGCAGTAGTTCCATCAGCGGCCCGGCCATGATCAGGTACAGCTCGTTGCGGAACGGGAACAGCACCGCGAAACACACCAGCACGGCCAGCACCATTTTCAGCAGACGGTTGCGCAGCTCCAGAAGATGTTCGATCAGGGGCATTTCCTGCTGTTCGGAACCAGGAGGCAGATTGCCCGGAGAGGCTGAACTCATGAATGGCGTTCCGGTTTATCCTTAGGCGTCTCCGGCTCTGCGGAGTCGGTGGGTTCGCTGGCGGGGGGCGTGTGACTGCCCTTGCGGATCATGGCATGGGGGTCATAGCCGGGCTTTTCCGGTGGCTCCCAGTCCCTGAAACGCTGGTGTTTGTTGTCTTCGCCACCATCGCCATCATCCTGTTGGTCGTGGCCTGCATCCTGCGGGGGTTCCGCCGGGGCATCCGGAGTGTCCGCCCTGTCAGGCTGTTCCTCCCCTTCACCGGCGACCCGGCGTGTGGCCGGTGCGGGTCTCGGTTTGCGGGTGTCCTTGTCGGAGAGGATCATGTCCTCGTACTGCTTGGCCTCGTCGATCGCCCCACGTACGCTCTTTTCCACGTCGTCGAGTCCGATATCACCGGCCTTGCGCAGTTCCTTCCTCAGTTCGTCAGCCTTGAGCTCGCGGTCCAGTTCAGAGGTGAACTGGGTGACCATGCGACGGGCACCGCCCACCCAGCGGCCAGCCGTCCGGGCTGCCGCAGGCAGGCGTTCCGGACCCAGAACCAGCAGGGCGATGACGGCACAGATCACCAGCTCAATAAAGCCGATATCGAACATGCGGGGGCGGCTCAGCTATGGGTTTTTTCTTCGGTTTTCTTCTCGGTGCTGGATTCCTGGACCGTGGACTTCTCCTGATCTTCGATAGAGTTGTTTTCGGTCTTGTCCTCCGGGCTTTCTTCATCGCTCATGGACTTCTTGAATCCGCGGATCGCACCACCGAGGTCGGTGCCGATGTTACGCAGCTTCTTGGTTCCGAACAGCAGGATCACAATGCCCAGAACAATCAGAAGCTGCCAGATGCTAATTCCCATGTCTCACGACCTCTTTAGATTAACTTGCCTGTTAGTATTGTACGCCAACCCCGGCGCCAACCGAACACCCCATAAGGAAGGCTATATTGCTCCCGAAAGGGGTAGTCTGCTGCCCGGTCATTTCTGGCGGGCCGCCTTTTCCTCCAGCCCCGACAGGTCGAAACGCCGACCCAATTCCTCAAGAATAGCATCCGGTCCAAGTCCAAACCGTGACAGCATGACCAGAGTGTGGAACCAGAGGTCGGCTGTCTCGTAGATTACTTCATCGGTTTTGCCGGAGCGTTCGGCATCCTTGGCGGCGATCAGGGTTTCGGTGCATTCCTCGCCCACTTTCTCGAGGATCTTGTTCAGGCCCCTGGCGTGCAGGCTCGCCACGTAGGAACTGTCCGGGTCGGCCGCCTTGCGGGCCTCCAGCACTTTTGACAGTTGCTCAAGTACATCACTCATGGCGGTGGCCTCCGTCTCCGTAGATGGCATCCGGGTCTTTCAGTACCGGGTCTTTGGTGATCCAGGTGTTGTCTTCCAGGGCCCGGTAAAAGCAGCTGCGACGCCCGGTATGGCAGGCGATGCCGCCACGCTGTTCCACTTTCAGCAGGATGACGTCGTCATCGCAGTCGATGCGGATTTCCTTTACCCGCTGTTCGTGGCCGGAGCTCTCGCCCTTGCGCCAGAGCTTGCCCCGGGAACGGGACCAGTAGATCGCCTGCTGTTCCTGCGCGGTCAGCGCCAGGGATTCACGGTTCATCCAGGCCATCATCAGTATGTCGCCGGTGTCGGCGTCCTGGGCGATGGCGGGTACCAGGCCGTCGGCGTTCCAGCGAACGCTGTCGAGCCAGTCGGCGCCGGTTAAGGTATCGGTTGAATCTTGCATGGTCATGACACAGTTCGGTTGCGCTGTTTTATGGTTTAACGGCTTAGCGGCTGCCCCTGGCGACCAGCCAGGTGGCGCTGGCCATCATGGCCCAGCCATACCAGGGCATGGCCCGTACCAGGGGCTCCAGTTCACCCTGCACACCAAGCCAGGCGCCTGCGACCAGGGCGGCAGCCAGCACCAGCTGGCGCCAGCGTCGGTCAGCCCGTCGCTCGCCTGCCTTTATAGCTGCCAGTGTATCCTGTTTTGCCGGCGCCTGGTTGCCGGAGTTGCGTAATTGCACCAGGGCATCGTGTACCAGCTGGGGCATTTCCGGTGACTGTTCGAGCCAGGACGGCAGCCGCGACTGCAGGGTGTGGAACAGGCCGGTGGGGCCAATGCGCCGCTTCATCCAGTTCTCCAGGAAGGGCTGGGCAGTACTCCACAGGTCCAGGTCCGGGTAAAGCTGGCGGCCAAGGCCCTCTACATTGAGCAGGGTTTTCTGTAGCAATACCAGCTGCGGCTGTACTTCCATATTGAAGCGCCGTGCGGTCTGGAAAAGCCGCAGCAGGAAATGGCCGAAGGAGATATCCTTCAGTGGTCGCTCAAAGATGGGTTCGCACACGGTGCGAATGGCCGCCTCGAAGTCGTTGACCCTCGTCTCCGGCGGCACCCAGCCGGACTGGATATGCAATTCCGCCACCTGACGGTAATCACGCCGGAAGAAGGCCAGCAGGTTGCGGGCCAGGTAGCTGAGGTCGTCGGGCGCCAGGGTACCGACAATGCCGAAATCAATGGCAATGTAGCGCGGGTCGGCGGGGTTGGTCGCGTCAACAAAGATGTTGCCCGGGTGCATGTCAGCGTGAAAGAAACTGTCCCGGAACACCTGGGTAAAGAAGATCTCCACCCCTTTTTCCGCCAGCACCTTCATGTCCACTCCGGCGTCGTGCAGCGCCGGGACATCGGCAATGGGAATGCCGGAGACCCGTTCCATCACCAGTACCCGCTTGCTGGTGTGATCCCAGTCTATGGTGGGAATGTAGATCAGTGACGAGCCTTCGAAATTACGGCGCAACTGGCTGGCGTTGGCGGCTTCCCGTTGCAGGTCGAGTTCATCGTGAATGGTGTGCTCGTAATCTTCCACCACGTCTACCGGGCGCAGGCGACGGCCCTCGGACCAGTATTTCTCCAGAAGCCGTGCCATCAGGTACATCAGCGCCAGGTCCTGACTGATGACCCGCTCGATGCCCGGGCGGATGACCTTCACCACCACCCGGTGACCGTCGGGCATGGTGGCTGCGTGCACCTGGGCCACGGATGCCGAGGCCATGGGGTCGCGACCGAACTCGGCAAACAGTTCGTCCACCGGGCGTCCGAGTGATTCCTCGACGATGGCCCGGGCGGTGTCACTGGAGAAAGGCGGCACGTTATCCTGCAGCCGGCGCAGGGATTCGGCCATGTCGTCCGGTAGCAGGTCCCGTCGTGTGGAGAGGATCTGGCCGAACTTGACGAATACCGGCCCCAGTTCTTCCAGGGCCAGCCGCAGGCGGTCGCCACGATCCAGCCTGCCCTTGGGGAAAATGTGCCACGGAGCGAACAGGAAAAACAGCTTCAGCGGGGCCGGCAACTCGGCAATCGGCAGGAAGGTATCCAGCCGGTACTTGCAGAAAACCCAGGCAATGCGGAACAGGCGTTGCAGTCTGGTCACGGCATCTCCGTCCCGGACTGGCCGGAGCTTGTGGATGCAGGATTTTCGAGGTGGTTGACCCGGGCTGCCAGGCGTTCGGTTCGCAGACTGAGCTGGTCGATTTCCTCAAAGGTGGGTTCCAGCTCCCGCTTGCCCGGGAGGGCGCCGGTTTCCTCGTGGATGTATTCTTCCAGGCTGGCAGTCATCGAGGCCATGGCCTGGCGGCTCCAGCGCACGGCGCCACGGATGCGCTGGCCGATAAAGTGGGCCGGGATATCGCCGGTGTAGCGGGCTAGGGCGGCTTCCCAGTCCGGATCCAGCCGGGCCAGGGCCTGCTGCAACTGATGGGCGAGGCCGGTATCGCCTTCAACGCTGAGCCGGCCGTCGCTGATGGCGTCATTGTCACCGATGGCCAGGGCCGCCAGTGCCAGGGGGCGCCCCCGCATCACCAGTGCCGGAGCCTCCGGACGGGTGCCGGACACCGCCACTCCCCGGCGGGTTCCCTGCAGACTGATCACCATGCCGACCGGCTCGCTGACTTCGAAGCAGACCGGGCCGGTGAGGGCTGTCAGCAGGTCGCGGCGACCCGGTGGGTCCAGCTCCAGGGCCCGGTTCAGCGCCAGTTCCAGCGTTCCGGTAATGGCCGCGTGCAGGGTGGGTATCCGTGACATCAGGGCTTGGTTCCCACGTGCAGGGCCACGATGCCACCGGTCATGTTGTAGTAGCGGCAGTTGACCAGGCCGGCAGCCTCCATCATGCCCTTGAGGGTTTCCTGGTCCGGGTGCATACGGATGGATTCCGCCAGGTAGCGGTAGCTCTCGGAGTCACCGGCGAACAGCTGACCCATCAATGGCAGGGCCCGGAACGAGTAGGTGTCGTAGGCCTTGCTTAGCAGCGGGTTGGTGGGCTTGGAGAATTCCAGCACCATGACCTTGCCGCCGGGCTTGAGTACCCGGGTCATGTCCCGCAGGGCCTGGTCCTTGTCGGTGACGTTGCGCAGACCAAAGGCAATACTGACGGCGTTGAACGAGTTGTCCGGGAAGGGCAGATGCTCGGCATCCGCCTGCACGTATTCGATGTTTCCTGCGTAGCCCCGGTCAATCAGGCGGTCGCGGCCAACCTCCAGCATGGAGGCGTTAATGTCGGCCAGTATCACCTTGCCGTTGATGCCCACCAGATCGGAGAACTTCATGGTCAGGTCGCCGGTGCCGCCGGCAATATCCAGTACCTGGTGGCCCGGGCGGACACCGCTGAGTTCTATGGTGAAGCGCTTCCACAGGCGATGAATGCCCATGGACATCAGGTCGTTCATCAGGTCGTACTTGCTGGCCACGGAGTGAAATACCTCGGCGACCTGGCCGGCCTTCTGGTTTTTCGGTACCTTGCGAAAGCCGAAGTCGGTGGTATCGTCCTGTCCGGGGCCGTTCTGATGTGATTCCGGGGCTGACTGCTGTTGGCTCATGGAATGTCCTGTGGAGTTCGGCGTCGGGGCACTGGGGCAGCCACCTGAAGACGGCTGAGCCGGGTCTGCAGTGGGCTGCAGGCGCCCCTATTCTAGGGAACCTTCGGGTAAGTCTAAAGTTTTTTGCCACACAATGCCTGGCCTGTTAGCGCGGGCGCCCATAAACTGGGCGCAAATCAACTGTCAGAGGGTAACCATTCATGTCATCCATTGATGTCCGCCGCAGCCATTCCCTGGATCGGGAGCACGCCCGTGAAGCCGCTGAAACCCTGGCTCAGGATCTGTCACAGAAGTTTGACGTGCACTACGAATGGGACGGCGACCTGATGCGCTTCCACCGGTCCGGGGTCAAGGGGCACCTGGACATTTCCCCCAGCGAACTGCATGTGCATCTCGAGCTCGGCATGATGCTGAGGCCGTTCAAGGGGCGGATCGAGGAAGAGATCCATAATCAGCTGGATACGATTATCGCCTGACAGGCCGGCTGTTAACGGGCTGCCCCGGACTGGTCGGCGTTCCCGCCGTCGGCCACGCCCTCCAGTGGAGGAATAAATGCCTGGTCATCCAGGGCGATAAAGTGGCTGGGGGCATCGGTTTCCTGGACAGTCAGGTTAGCGCAGGCCTGGGCACTCTCCAGCATTGCACTCTTGTCCAGTATCCGGTCGGTGCCCGGGATCAGGACGGTGCCGCGACTGACATTGTCGTATATATCGGTAGGCGTGGTATCCATCCATTCCAGGACATCCTCCAGATTGCGGACGATGGTAAGGTGATCGCGGGTGGAGGAGAACAGCTTGCCGAGCAGTGTTTTCTTGCGAGGGTTCATGCGGCCGAAGAAAGTCTGGCCATAAACCGATGAGGGTGCGCTGTTGATCAGGCGGATCAGCCAGGGCCACATGCCGTGACTGACCGGTTCCAGCATCATCGTCACCAGGGCGTGGGGCCGGCCTTGGGGCAGGGCGGGGGCCTCGAGCAACAGCTCCACATCACGGAAAAGGTCCGGGCGACGGGCGGCCGCTTCGAGGATGACCGCACCGCCACGGGAATGCCCATGAACACGGACATGCTCAGAAGAGGGTAGCAGTTCCAGTGCCTGTATCAGCAATTCCGCATCGTAGCCGATGGTGCCTTCCAGTTCATTGATGGGAGACTGCCAGCAGGCGTCCTCCGGCGTCACACCGTTGACCGGAATGTGATAGTTGCTGCAGGTAAGCAGGATCAGTTCGGTCGTGGGAGCGTCGTACAGCTGGGTGAAATAGCAATGGTTTGCCAGGTAGCCATGGACGCAGATGACCGTGTGCAGCGCTTCGCCACTGTGATTGCGTACCGACACGGCACCCTCGCCAATGAGATATACCTGGCCGGAGAACATCTCCGAGTAGGCGATCTCGATGGGCTTGATCAGTTTGCGTATATGGCTTGCTTTCATGGCCACCTCCGAAGCCTGAATGGCTGGCCCTTTACCCGAGTATACGTTTACATGCCTGTTGTGGCGCAATAGTAATCTACCCGCCTGTATGGGAGTGGAGCAGGTTTCCTGCCTCTGTCACAATGCCGGATCGGTATTTTGAGACCTGATAAGCCTCTGAGTGACGCTTATCATGACTGACTTCAAAAACGTCAAAAACATAATGATCAGGAAACCCGGGATCCGACACTTTGAGTGACGCCGTAAATGACAGGGAGCCGCTGCGATTACTGCCGATGGATGCGGCGTGGCTGAACCTTGAAAGCCCGCAGAACCCGCTGACTATTACGGTGCTGATGCGCGTCGATGGGCTCAGTTTCTGGGAATTGCGTGCGTTCCTGCAGCGTTACTGGCTGACCTGGGAGCGTTTTCGCATGATGCCGGTGGAGAGGTCCTGCGGCTGGTGCTGGGAGCGTGACCGCCATTTTGATCTGGCCAATCATCTGGTTCAGGTACCGGAAGCCATGGATGAGGCGCGCCTTCAGCAGTGGGTGTCGGCGCGGTTGAACCAGCCTTTGCGCAGTAACCGGCCCCGATGGGCCTTCTGGCTGGTGCCCAATGCCAAGGGCGGGGCCGCGCTGCTGTTTCGCATCCATCATTGCTACGGTGACGGCATGTCGTTGCTGGATGTGTTTGACAGCATCTGTACCCGCTCTGCTGATGAGCGGCCCGCTACCTGCGGAAACCGTGAGCACCACACCGCGAGGCGCTGGCCTCAGGTGCTTCAGGCCTGCCGTGACGCTGTCAGTGCGGGCGTTCGCGGCTGGCGGGAGAGTTCCGGTGCCGCCGCCGGTGGTGTGTCGGGCAGCCAGCATGATGAACTGCCGGAGTCCCATCAGGCGGGTGCGATGGAGCGAGGGGTGATGGCTGGGTTGCGAGCCCTGAACGAGATGACCGGTATGGTCACCGAGGAGGAAGATACGCCCTCCACTCTCAGGCGAACGCTGTTGGGGCGTCGTCACTGCCGGTGGTCTGGCCCGCTGCCGTTACGGCGCTTCCTGTCTGTGGCCCGGCGTTATGGTTGCAGCCCCAACGATGTGCTCCTGGCCTGCGTGGCCGCAGCCATGCGAGATGCCATGGCGGTTCCTGCGCGTGTATTGAAACAGTCGGTTGTCCATGCCGCCGTTCCGGTGGATATTCGCCGGAGCCTGCCGGCCAGCCTGAGACCGGCACCGCAAATGCCCGGGAACTACTTTGGCACCGTCTTTGTGCCCCTGCCGGTGGACGGTGGTTTCGCCCTGGAGCGGCTCTGGCGCATCAAGCATGAAACCCGTCGACTCAAACGGAGCTGGCAGCCGGTTATCGCCTGGGGGTTGAGTGGTCTGGCGTCACTACTGCCGCCATCCCTGCGGCGCCCCATCGCGGACCTGTTCTACCGTAAGGCCAGTGCCGTGGTGTCCAATGTGCCCGGAACCCGTGAGCCGCGCTACCTGGCAGGGCGCCGGGTGCTTGAGCAAATGTTCTGGGTGCCCCAGGCCGGAGACATCGGTCTGGGTGTGAGTATCGTGAGCTATGCCGGTAACGTGCAGTTCGGTGTGGTGGCTGACGAGGCGGTGCTTGCTGATCCCGATGCTTTCCTGGACAGATGCGTGAAGGAGCTGGATATCCTGTCGGACAGTCCGGCGCCATGAATGTTCGATGGTTGTTATTGCTCTCCTGCCACCCTACAACTACACAGTAGGTGAAGCCCCTGGAAAACGCCGAGGCGTGGCTTCCTTTTGGATGTTAATGCTCGAGGCTGTATGGCAACGCCGGGTCCCGCCGGGGGCTGTAGACATTGGTCAATCAGGACAACAGGAGGTACGGGATGAGCGACACGCGGGTCGAGAAAGACAGCCTGGGGGAAGTTCAGGTACCGGTTAACGCGCTTTGGGGTGCCCAGACCCAGCGGGCGGTGGACAACTTTCCTGTCAGTGGGCAACCCATGCCGCCGGGCTTTATCGAGGCTGTGGTCCTGGTCAAGAAGGCGGCGGCCCAGGCCAATCACCACCTCAAGCTGCTTGATGATGATCGTTATGCCGCTATCACCAGGGCTTGCGACCGGATCCTTGAGGGTGGCCTTGAGGACCAGTTTCCGGTGGACCGTTACCAGACGGGATCGGGCACCAGCACCAACATGAACGTCAACGAGGTGATTGCCAGCCTGGCCAGTACGGATGAGCTGTCGGTCAATCCCAACGATCACGTGAACATGAGCCAGAGCTCCAATGACGTGATTCCCACAGCGATCCATGTCAGTGCCGTGAAAGCGCTCCAGACCTCGGTGCTGCCGGCCCTCACGCACCTGGAGGGGGTGATCTATGAGCGGGAAAACCTGCTCAATGGCCAGGTGAAAACCGGCCGCACTCACCTTATGGACGCCATGCCGGTCACTCTGGGGCAGGAGCTAAGGGCCTGGCGCGAGCAACTGGAAGGTGTGGGGCGGCGGCTGGAGTACAGCAGTGAGGAACTGCTCGCCGTTCCTCAGGGCGGTACCGCCGTCGGAACCGGTATCAATGCCGATACCCGATTTGCCGGCGAATTCGTCAAGGTGCTGTATCAATTGACCGGCTTCCGCTTCCGGGAGATGGAACACAAGTTTGTCGGGCAGAGTGCCATCGACGCGCCGGTGAACCTGTCGTCGCAGTATCGCGGCATGGCGATCGTGCTGACGAAGATCGCCAATGACCTGCGCTGGATGAACAGCGGACCTATTCATGGCCTGGCGGAAATCAGCCTGCCAGCCCTGCAGCCGGGCAGTTCGATCATGCCGGGCAAGGTCAACCCGGTGATTCCGGAATCTGTCGCCATGGTGTCGGCCCAGGTGATGGGCCTGGACAGCTCGGTGGCCATTGCCGGCCAGTCGGGCAACTTTCAGCTCAATGTGATGCTGCCCCTGGTGGGTGCGAACCTGCTCGACATGGGGCAGCTTCTGGCCAGTAGCGCCCACCTGCTGGGTGAAAAGGCCATCGCCGGTTTCACCGTAAACGAGGCCACCCTGGATGAGGCGGTGGGGCGTAACCCTGTTCTGGTGACCGCCCTCAATCCGGAAATTGGCTATGCCAAGGCTGCGGAAATAGCCAAGGAAGCCTACGCCAGCGGACGCTCGATCATGGATGTGGCCGAAGAGAAGAGTGGGCTGAGTCGCAGCAGGCTCGAAAAGCTGCTCGACCCGCTGGAACTCACGAAGGGTGGCCTCAAGGGCTGAGATAGATCGCAGATAGACAGGAGAATGCTGGCGGATGCTCACCGTCTGGTTGCTGGTCTTGCTGATTCTGGCGAACGGGGCACCCGTGATCGCCGCCAGGATGTTCCGCCATCGCTTCTCCTCGTCGGTTGATGGTGGTCGGCTTTGGCGGGATGGCCGCCCGGTGTTCGGGGTCAGCAAGACCTGGCGTGGGCTGGTGGCCGGTTTTGCGGCCTGTACGCTCTGTGCGCCGGTATTTGGCCTGACTCTGGCCTTCGGCGCCGTCTACGGGGCGCTGGCTCTGGGCGGAGACCTGTTAAGCAGTTTCATCAAGCGCCGTCTGAGGCTGGAGGCGAGTGCCCGGGCGACCGGTCTCGACCAGTTGCCGGAATCAGTGATCCCGGTGGTATTCGCCTGGTTGTCACTGGAATGGCCGGCCTGGCAGGCCATCGGGGTGGTGCTGATGTTTGTTGCCGGCAATATGCTGACGTCACCTTTGCTCTTTCGGCTGGGTATTCGTAAAAGGCCTCATTAGCTTCCGGCTGACTATTCCGGTCCCTGTGTCAGCTCATGTATCGTCACCTCCGGCGGGCAGTTAAGGCGCACGTTGACGACGGAGGTGCCGGCACCGGGCGAGGTATAGCCCTGCATGCCGTTGTGTCGCCAGTAACCCCTGCCCATGGCGCGCGGGCAGTCAGCATCCAGGGTTACGGGAAAACCCCCGGGCAGGCAGATCTGACCGCCGTGGGTATGGCCGCAAAGAAACAGGTCGTAGCCGGCATGGGCGGCTTCCCGCCAGATCTCCGGGCTGTGGCTGAGCAACAATGACACCGCCCCGTCTGGTATGTCGTCACCGGCCCGTTGCAGGTTGTGCACCTTGTAGAAATGGGGGTCGTCGACACCGGCGATGTAGAGGATCTGGTCATCCCGACGGATGCTCTGGTGCTCGTTCAGCAGGAGCCTGAAACCCATGTCCTCAAGTCCGGGTACCATGCGGATGCTGTCGTGATTTCCCAGTACGGCCAGGGCCTCGCCCCGGATTGCCTCCCGCAGCCTCGCCATGCCTTCAAGGGCGGCATCCACCGGGCCCCAGGTCAGCTTTCGGTAATCTCCGGTCAATACACACAGGTCATACTCCAGTGGTTCGATCTGCCGGATGACGGCCTCCAGGTTGGCCGGATCCATATCGACGTGCAGATCGGTGAGGTGGAGGATCCGGAAACCTTCGAACGCCGGCGGCAGGGAGGCGATCCGGAAGGTGTGTTCAACGGTTTTCAGGACGCGGCTGTTGGCCTGGCCCCGGCCAAGCAGGCCGGAGAGTTTAAGGCAGGTCCGTATGAAGCCATGGGCTGAATAGAGGTTCTCGAGATGGAAGGAACGGTGATCACGGCCGGTCACCCATTGTTCTGATTCATTCTCGATACTCAGCCGTTGACGGGCGTGTACAGGCCCCATCCGAAGGCTCAGCCGGTATCGCAATAGGTCATCGTCGTTGGGTACAGGCGCCTGTGCTGTCATGGAATCGGTGCCCACCTCCGTCGGTTTTCCTGTCGTAAGGACAACAGTATGGTTCCTGAACCGCGTGCCGACAAATGTCATTTATCATTAACCCGGACCGGAAATAGCGGAGATTCGATAGCGTGAGCGAAGTGACGACGTTCCGTGAAGTGTTCAAGGTATTCCTCCGACTGGGACTGACGTCCTTTGGCGGCCCGGCGGCGCATCTTGGCTATTTCCACGATGAATTCGTGCGTCGCCGCCAGTGGCTGAGCGAGAGCGCCTATGGCGAGGTGGTGGCGCTCTGCCAATTACTGCCTGGGCCGGCATCAAGCCAGGTGGGGCTGGCCATCGGTTTTTTGAGGGGCAGCTACCGTGGGGCGCTGGCTGCGTGGCTGGCCTTTACCCTGCCTTCTGCCGTGCTGATGACCCTATTTGCGCTGGGGCTTGGTGTATGGCCCGGGGCAGCACAGGGCGGCTGGGTGGCCGGGCTGAAGCTGTTTGTGGTGGCAGTGGTAGCACAGGCTGTGTGGCAGATGGGGCGCACCCTGTGTCCGGACCGGGTACGCCAGGGGCTGGCGGTGCTGGTGGCCGTGATCCTGCTGGTGGCAGGCTCTGCCGCCATGCAACTGGTGGCCCTGGGAATTTCCGGAGTGGCCGGGCTGGCGCTGCGGGTACCGCCCGGCGACCGACAGGCGGTATTGTCACTTCCGGTTCAGGGGCGTCGTCCGATGGTGTTCCTGATGCTCTTTGCGCTACTTCTATTGATGTCGTTCCTGCCGATGCAGGCAGGAACACAGAGCTGGCTGGCGGCCGAGATGTACCGCTCAGGGGCGCTGGTCTTTGGTGGCGGGCATGTGGTGTTGCCCTGGCTTGAAGAGGGGTTTGTTGCCTCGGGCCAGGTCACGGCTGATACTTTCCTGGCGGGATATGGCGCGGCCCAGGCTGTGCCAGGCCCGCTGTTCACTTTTTCAGCGTTTCTGGGGGGCGCTGTTGGCGGGATTCCCGGGAGTATCGTGGCATTGGTCTCGGTGTTCCTGCCCGGCGTGTTGCTGGTTTTTGCCGGACTTCCCCTCTGGCAGTGGCTGCGTCAACATGATCAGGCCCGCTCGATGCTGGCCGGTGTGAACGCTGGCGTTGTGGGGCTGCTGCTGGCGGCGCTCTTTGATCCGGTATGGACCTCAGCCGTACATTCACCTGCAGGGGTGGCGTTTGTATTGGCCGCCTGGTGGGCGCTGGCCGTGGTCAGGGTGCCGGTCTGGTTGCTGGCGCCGGGCAGTGCTGCACTGGGAGCCGCGTTTTTCTGAGGGGCAGGTTTCAGTTCTTGGGACGACCTGTTCACAGGGCTGTTAATACGACTGGCGCTATGTAACCAAACGTTACAGAATGGCAACTGAGAGAGTGCAGCTTTCCCCGTCCACGGAACCTGGCAGGGGGTTTGGCTGTCGAAAGCGCTGAACAGAAGGAGTCAGGTAATGAGTATGACCTGTAGCGTTCCCGGATTGACTGTCCCCCGGAGCCGTTTCCCGGTTCCCGGGCATGATCTGGTGTCAGAGGGGGCCGGCCTTTCCACTACCGTTTTTGCCGGTGGCTGTTTCTGGTGTGTGGAAGCCGTCTTTATGGCGCTGGACGGCGTTCACGGTGTTGTTTCGGGCTACACTGGTGGTGACCGCGAGTCTGCCAGCTACGAAGCCGTTTGTACTGGCACGACCGGGCATGCAGAGGCGGTGGAAATTCAGTACGATCCAACGGTGATCAGTTACGGTGAATTGCTGCGGGTCTTTTTCTCCGTGGCTCACGATCCGACCCAACTGAACCGGCAGGGCAATGATCGCGGTCCTCAGTATCGTTCTGCGATTTTCTTTTCGTCACCGGAAGAAAAACGGGTTGCCGAAGACTATATTCGCCAGATCGATGCATCGGGCGTGTATCCGGACCCGGTGGTCACCACGCTTGAGCCGCTGGACACATTCTATCCGGCGGAAGAGTATCATCAGAATTTTGCCGGAAAGCATCCCCAGCAACCGTATATTATGGCGGTGGCTGCTCCCAAGCTGAGAAAGGTCAGGGAAGTCTATCCGGACAGGTTGAAGAAGGCCTGATCCGGCGACGACCTGAGGAGGGGCATGCGATCCGGCCTGTCAACAGAGGTTAAGCCATGACCCAATCCGCTTCAGGGTATGATCTGACTCCACTATCCCCCCAGGAGGTCGACCGTCTTGCCGCCGACCTCACCGGCGAAGAGCGCACCGTGCTGCTGGACCACGGCACCGAGAGGCCGTTCTGCGGCACTCTGCTGGATAACAAGCAGAGCGGTGCCTACCATTGTCGTCTGTGCGACCTGCCGCTGTTCAGCTCCCGGTCCAAGTTCGATTCCGGAACTGGCTGGCCAAGCTTCTTCGAGCCGTATGATCCGGAGCATATTCGCTATCTGGATGACAGCAGCCTCGGCATGACCCGTACCGAAATCCGTTGCCCTCGCTGTGACAGTCACCTGGGCCATGTATTCCCGGACGGGCCTCCACCGACTGGCCAGCGTTACTGCCTGAACTCTGTTGCGATGATTTTCCGCCCGGAATAGGCAAGCTGTAAGCGTCGCGTTACTCGCCCTGACGCTTCCTGCGCCAAATCCGCCACGACCACCGATCCATGTTTGTGGTGGATGGAGCCATGTTCAGCTGCCTGAACCATGCGGATGTTCAAGGAACCGGCCACAGGTCCTTGGATCACGGTTGCTGACCCGGGCTATAATCTCCGGCTTTTCCCACCAGCGTCCTGAATGGTTGACGAACCTTGCAGGATGCCAGCCCGGCAGGAGCTGCCAGTTATGCGACTCAGATCCAATCCCCTCACCGAATCCGCCACCCTGTTGCGGCGGGTGGCCGTGATTCTCGGCTCCTTCGGACTGACCGCTCTCTACAGCCTGCTGGTGCTGGGCCGGGCAGCGATCCGTCGGCTTGACCGGGAGACCGTTGATGCCTACACCCGGGGCTGGTCAACCACGCTGCTACACATGGTCCGGGTGAACCTCACCGTTCGGGGGGAAATACCGGAGTTTGGTGATGGGCGGCGGTATATCATCATGAGCACCCATGCCAGCCAGTACGACATCCCGGTTACGTTCGTGTCCATGCCTGGTTCGGTCCGCATGCTGGCCAAAAAAGAGATGTTCGGCATTCCGCTGCTGGGCGCAGCCATGAAAGCGGCGGAGTTTCCATCTATTGACCGCCACAACCGCCACCGTGCGGTCCAGGACCTCGCTCGCGCCCGCGCCATGATGGAGAGCGGGATTGTGCTGTGGGCCGCCCCGGAGGGTACCCGCTCACCGGACGCCCGCCTGCAACCGTTCAAGAAAGGGTGTTTCCATCTGGCACTGGACACTGAAGCGATCATCGTGCCCATGGCCATCCGCGGCGTGCATCGGGTGTTACAGGCCCGAAGCTGGAAGATTAACCTGGGTCAACCGGTGGAAGTCAAAGTTGGTACACCCATTGATACTTCAGGCATGACCAAGGACCAGGTGCCAGAACTGATGACGCAGGTGCGCGGTCAGCTCGAGGAACTGCTGGGTGATGGTGAGGCGGGCTAGTGTGCCGGTTCAGCGGATCTGCATCAGCTCGCCTGCGGGACACTAGAGAGCCGGAAGCCCGGTCGCCCTGGCGGCACTGACGACGGTGGAGGCAAGATAACCGGTATAACCGATATAGGCCGCCAGCAATACAGCCCCTTCCCATCGCAGGATAATGCGCCTGCCGCCGAAGACTCCGTAGCCCATCAGGAACAGTGCCACCGTTACCGCCAGCATCACCGACCAGTCCCGGTAGAGCACGACGGCGTCTGGGGTCATTGGGGCGATGGCGGAGGCCATTCCCACTACGGCAAGGGTATTGAAAATACCGGAGCCAAGAATATTGCCCAGAATCAGGTCATGCTCGTTTTTGCGCACGGACGCAATGCCGGCAGCCAGCTCCGGCAGTGAGGTACCAATGGCAACGATAGTCAGACCGATGATCAGATCGCTCACCCCCAGGGTCTGGGCCACGTAGACGGCGCCCCAGACCAGCATCCGCGAACTCACCAGCAAGAGCACCAGCCCGACGACCAGCCACATTATGGCCCGGGGCAGAGGCATGGGGTGACTCGCCAACTCTTTCTCGGTGTCTCCGCTAAGGGTATCGGTCTTGCCGCGGATGCCCTGAAAAATGGACCAACCCATGACAACGGCGAACACGCCGATCAGTACCCAGCCATCGAATCGGGTGAGCTCGCCGTCCAGCAGCTGCCAGCCAGCCAGCAGCGTGATGCCGATCAGGATCGGGAGTTCCTTGCGCAGGATCTGGGAGTGAACTTCTATGGGGCTGACCAGAGCCACCAGCCCCACGATCAGGGCAATATTGGTGATGTTGGAGCCATAGGCATTGCCCAGGGCCAGGCCCGGGTTGCCGTCAGTCGCGGCAATGGCGGACACGGCGAGCTCCGGAGCGGATGTGCCAAAGCCAATAACCACCATACCGATCAGCAGTGGCGGCATGCCCAGGTGAGCAGCGGTGGCCGCAGCGCCGTCCACGAAGCGGTCGGCGCTCCAGACCAGCAGGACCAGGCCTGCGATAATGGCGAGCAAAGCGAGCAGCATCGAAGTTTCCTGTGTTGGAGGCCCGTGACCGAGCAGAAGACTGAACGGGCTGATGATTCCTGTCGTATCTATCGGTGGCAGACGTTACCGTAAAAGCGCTTCAAAGGTAAGCACCCGGTAATCCCCTATGGCGAGGAGGGGCCCTTTTCCCCACCATCCGACTAAAGTTGCGGTGACTGCGTACGTGTTGGTACGCATGATATGGGCTCAACCGTCCTCGGTGTAACGGGCATTCGAAGAGCGCGCCTATCACGTGGCAGATAGTTGGCATGCTCAGCATTTTATTATCCTCGCTGAAACGGGGATAATGTCACACTTTTCGGGCACTGCTGCTGATCGTGGCGGCCCGACAGGTTCGATAACTCGCTAAGGTGATTAGTGTCCCGTTTGGTTAATTCGTTGACCTACTGCGTGACGCTGGGGCCTCTGGCCAAGGCGCCAGTCCGAAGGTGTGGTGGTTCCACATCAAGGGCTGGCAACACCGGCCAGAGGCCCCAGTGTCACGCCCTTCGGGAGCCACTGAGAGCCTTGATAGCCGCGTTGCGCTGACTTGATTTGGAACCACCAAACCTTCGCCACCGCGCCTTGCTCTCAAGGCTCTCAGTGGCTCAGTAGATCAACGAATTAATCAAACGGGACACTTGAAAATGGCTGTAAGACAGGCAGACGTAGTGCTGGTCGGAGGTGGCGTCATGAGCGCCACTCTCGGCATGATGCTCAGGCAACTGGATCCGTCCCTGGACATCGTCATGGTTGAACGTCTCGATCACGTTGCCCATGAAAGCACGGATGGATGGAATAATGCAGGTACCGGTCATGCCGGCTACTGCGAGCTCAATTATACCCCCGAAGGTGATGACGGTGACGTGGCCATTGACCGGGCACTGACCATCAATGCGTCCTTTGAGATCTCTCTCCAGCTCTGGTCCTGGCTGGTGGAGCAGGGCATGCTCCCGGACCCGAAGTCCTTCATCAACCGTACGCCGCACATGAGCTTTGTGTGGGGCGATGACAGCGTGGCGTTTCTCAAGCGCCGGTTCGAGAAGCTCAAGGGCCATCATCTGTTCCGCGAGATGGAGTACACCGAATCTCCGGATGTGCTCAAGCAGTGGATGCCACTGGTGGTCGACAACCGTGACCCCATGCAGAAAGTCGCTGCCACTCGTATCGGCCATGGCGCGGATGTGGATTTTGGCTCTCTCACCCGCAGCATGGTGAAGCACCTGGAGAGTACCGAGAATTTCGAGCTGATGCTCGGCTGCCCGGTGCAGGACCTGTCCAGGCGCAAGAACGGTCGCTGGAAAGTGGAGGTCAAGGACCAGAAAACCGGAGAGCGCAAGAAGCTGGAAGCTGGTTTCGTATTCCTGGGTGCCGGCGGTGGTGCCCTGCCCATGCTGCAGAAATCGGACATTGATGAGTCCAAGGGTTATGGTGGCTTCCCGGTCAGCGGCCAGTGGCTGGTTTGCCAGAAGCCCGATATTGTCGAGCAGCACCGGGCCAAGGTGTATGGCAAGGCACCCATTGGTGCGCCGCCCATGTCGGTGCCCCATCTGGACACCCGGATTATCAATGGCAAGCCCGCGTTGCTGTTCGGCCCCTTTGCCGGGTTTACCACCCGCTTCCTCAAACAGGGATCGATTTTCGACCTGTTCGGTTCGGTCAAGCCCACTAACCTGCGACCCATGCTGTCCGTGAGCCGGACCAATATGGATCTGACCCGCTACCTGATCGGCGAAGTGTTCCAGTCACATGGTGACCGGGTTGCGGCTTTGCGTAACTTCTTTCCCAATGCGCGGGAAGAGGACTGGAAACTGCAGGATGCGGGTCAACGGGTACAGATCATCAAGAAAGCCAAGGGTGGCGGCGGCAAGCTGGAGTTCGGTACCGAAATCGTTGCCGCGAAGGATGGCACTCTGGCTGCCTTGCTGGGGGCCTCCCCGGGCGCGTCTACCGCGGCCCATGCAATGCTGGACGTGATCCACCGTTGTTTCCCGGAGCGGGTCAAGACGGAGGAATGGCAGGCACGCCTGCGAGAGCTGATTCCGTCCTATGGTGAGTCCCTTGTGGACAATGACGAACTTCTGACCCGGGTGCGTGAGCGCACGCTCAATACCCTTCGCCTGAAGGAAGACTGACCCGCCCTCTGGCTATTGTGTCGTCTGGCCTCTTTGTGATGCAGTAACATAATGCATCACAGGAGGCGGTGGACTTCTATGTATAATCAACCTGAAGCACTGATACAGGGCAAACGCCCTAAGGATTTCAGGTTTGACCAACAACAATGAAAACTCGCCATCGGACGATAGCCAACAGGAACTGGCGACCAGGGTCCGGCAGTTGGACGACGCCCTGGAACTGGTCACCGTGAGCCTGGCCATCACCCGCCCCGCGAAGATACCCGGCCTGTACGAGAGTGTGCGGGAAGTGCTGATGCTTGAAGGCGGTTGCGCCGCGGTCGAGGCGCGGGCCGAGGCGATCGAGCGCTGCGGAATTTTTGAAGGATCGGACTGGGCGCACCCCCAGATCCTGATTCCGTCACTGACCACCTATTCACTGCGTAGCCCGCAGATGGAAACGGTCGTGGTCGAGGCGCTCAGCGAGCTGCGTCTGCTGGCGGTGGCCAAGGGGGGCTACCAGCATCCCCAGCTATCCGCGGAACAGGCTCACCATTACCTGGCGCAGGTGCTGGCCATCAACCTGGAGTTACTGTTCGGTGTGCCCACGGAGGCTGAGCGGGAGCAGCAGGGGCGGTTGGCCACGATCAGTCGCGGTGTCATCCGCCATCTGGCGGAGCGTATTGGCTATGAACACATTATTGACCGGCTGATCGACGAGATCTGGCGGGTGCTGAACCAGCGTCCGATCCAGGTGGCGGGGGTTCATCAGATGATCACCCAGATAGCCATCTGCCGCAATAATCCCGATATTGATCTCGGGGGCAGCGGCAGTGGCGCCGACCGGCTGGTCAGCAGTCTGTTCGGGCCGACCCAGGCCTGTCGCGAAGACCCGGGAATAGACATCTATCGTGAGCGGCTGGCCGCCATGGACAACGCCGCCCTGCAGAGTGAGGCCACCGGCTGTGCCCGGGCCATGCACGATACCGGGCTGGTGTCGCCCTACCATGGCGAACTGGTCCGCTACCTGCTGGAGCACGCTTCGACCCTGCTCTCCGAAGCGCTGGGGCTTTCCAGCACGGGGCGCGATTGTCTGTTGTGTTACCAGGATCTGGTGCACGCATTAATCCAGCAGGGTATCTACCCGCAAACCTGCCAGGGCCTTTACGGTCTGGCCCTAATGCTGGAGCGGGGGATTCTCTACCAGCCCCCGGTGGCTCCGGCGCTATGGCGTCAGGTGCAGCTTCCCCTGTCGCCCTACAACCGTGAGCGGATAGCGCTGGCCTATGGTGGGGGGGCGGAGCCCCGTGCCTGGCTGATTCAGGGTGTGCTGTCCATGCTTGGTCAGCCGTTGGGGGTGGGGCAGGGCAACAACCCCACCTGCCAATCAGCCCGGGCCCTGTCGATGTGGGCCTACAACGACCCCGACTACTTGCTGCAGATGGTTGCCTGGGCTGCCCGGGATGACGAGATCATCATGCATTTCGAGGGGCAGCCGGTGTCGTCCCGCATGAGTGGTACCGGCGTTGCCGCTGAAATCACGCTCGACCTTGATCCGGTGTCCCTGCTGGTTGTGCCCCACCTGGACCGGATATACGCAGAAATGGGCCGACTCTGTGTCGGGCGCGAGGGCGATCCCCATCGCTGGGTAAATCCCGAGTTCCATGGCTGGTGGTCCGGGCGCGGTTTCCGTATCAATGTGGACGTCGCCACCGGTCAGCTGGAGGATCTTGAGGGCTTTCTGCGCCACTTCTATGTGAGCTATCACCCCTACTACAACGGCAATCAACCGTTGATTCATCCCCAGCCAGCTGGCATTGCGGTGACGGACAGTGCCGCGCGGTTTATCGGATGGCATGCTATCACCGTCTTGCGGGTAGCCCTGGACCAGCAGGAGCGGATGCGGGTCTATTTCTTCAACCCCAACAACGACAGTGGTCAGAATTGGGGCGACGATATCGTCGTCAGTACATCGGGCAACGGTGAACGTTTCGGTGAGGCCTCGCTGCCCTTCGAGGAGTTTGCATCGCGATTGTATATCTTCCACTTCGATCCACTTGAGCGGGGCAATCCGGAGGCAGTGTCTGCGCAGGAAATCGAACGGATTACGGCGCTGGTACACCGAAGTTGGGGCGCCGACCGTATTGATGGAGAGGCGATGCAGGCCAGCCCGGGGCCGGGCTGAAGGGGGCGAGTCGTTCAGGGAAAACGAAAAAGGCCGGAGCCAAGGGCTCCGGCCTTTCTGCTTCTTCTGAGCGGGAATTAACCCTTCAGGTTCAGGCTGCGGCAGCCTTCCGGCGACGGATGGCTACCAGACCACTCAGGCCGAGGCCCAGCAGGGCAAAGGCGGAAGGTTCGGCAACCGGGTTGCTGCTTCCGTTACAGGCCGGGTCGGTGGGGTTCAGGTCACAGAAATCCAGGGTTTCCTTGAGCTTGGCGTTGGCAAAATAGGTCACGAAATCTTCAATCGTGTCCTGGTCGGTCGTGTTAAACGCAGTGAGATCGAATACCGAGCCGCCGTGGTCGGTAATCAGCGTCTCATAGGAGTAGGTGGTGCTAGTGCCGGACAGAACACCGTTATACAGTGCGTTATTGTCGTCGAGAGCGCCATCGGCCGCGGCTTCATCAACGGCGCTGCCGTCAATGGTTCCGTATGACGAGCTGTTGTATGAGTCGTGCGGCTCATCCGTCAGGATAATAATGTTTTTCACCGCATTGGAGCGGAACGAGAAAAGGTCGCTTTGGCCGTCCAGGGCATTCAGGGCGAAAGCGGTGGCGGTATAGCCAGGCTCTCTGCTACCGCCGGCCGTCAGGCTTCCTGCTGCGGTAGAGAAGCTGCTGACGTCGGTCAGATCGGTGACCATACGCGGGGCTGCGTTATAGTCGCCATAGCCCACTAGGCCGTAGTTGGCGTTAACCTGACCGGTGCCGGTCAGAATGCTCGCGAACAGACCAATATTGTTGCGCAGGTTCTGCTGGACAGTGCCCATCGAGCCGGACTCATCCACCACGAACACAATATCGCTGAGGATGGGGGCCGCACTCAGGGGTGCAGCAAAGATGGCGCCACACAGCGTTAGCGCAGCGACTAGCTTATTCGATTTCATATTCAGACCTCCCAGTCTTCCTGTTCCAGATAAATCAGAAATGAGAGCAGGGCCTTTGGCCCGAACTCCCGCGCACACATGCAGTTATCAGGCCATACAAAGATACTGCAGGTCATATCGGGAGTTAGAGCAGATGGTCAGGGTCTGAAAGCCTATTGTCATTACATACATGTAAATTATATCGACGCTGGGTGTGGCCTGGTGGATATCGCTGTACGCAACCCCTTTTTTCCGACGCCCGTGGTTCTGTGATGTCTCAGATAGGCCGGGGCAAAAAATCCTATGGGGACCACCGGTAGGAGAAACATGTAAAGCGAACCGACGGGAAGGTCTATGACTCCGGTGGGGTTGTGGTGATGCGATTGATTCGGGGCTGGTTTTCCGGCCCGCTCCCACAAGATGCGTGACGGATTTTCTCGTAGTCATTACGTGGACGGGACTCAGCCGGGTATTTTTTCTGTGACCCGTCCTAAAATACGTTGACGGTTTTTGTTGAAGCCAGCGCCTTATGGGGGCTGGCTTTTTCATGTACCTCTTGGGGCGTTTTCATGCCCAGGCTGAGGT
>NZ_JBHSDI010000058.1:0-83948 GCF_042651045.1 Marinobacter lacisalsi | reverse complement strand
GCATGGTCTCCTCCTTAGCTCGTTGGATAGTGTCTGCAACATCTATCCTGGCGCATTACGACGCCGATTTGGAGTGGGGAGGAGACCATCCCATCTCGGAAAAAAGATAAAGAACAAGCGACCAGGTTTTTAGTTCTTTTTGTCTTTCCTTCCGTGTCCTTCCGTGGATTCCGTGGCAGAAAAGGCATTTTGAAAGAGAATACTTGAGTGATCGAGCGTTTCTCTTTTATCCGCTCCACTGCTATGATCATAACGATCAATATGGTTGGAGGCGGACATGATTACGGAAACCAGTGCGGTGAAATTTCGGCAAAACCTGGGTGAGATGATCAACCAGGTTCAGTACCGGCACGACAGTGTGTTAATCAAGAAAGATGGTAAACCGGTTGCTGCCCTGGTGGATGCGCGTCTGTTCAATCGCATTCGGAGGATGGAAGCTCGGTTCGACGCCTTGAGCAGCAGGTTGGAGCAGGGATATTCAGGTGTGCCTCAGGACGTGGGCATCCGTGAGATTGAGCAGGCAGTGGCAGACGAACGCTCTGAGCGATAACGGGAACGTGACCAGGGATGGCATCCATGCAGGTAGTGCTTGACACTAACGTGGTCATTTCCGGTATGGCTTTTCCAGCCAGCGTACCGGGAAAAATTATTCAGGCGTGGCGCAGTGGTGCAATCGAGGTTGTCCTGTCGGATTATATTCTTGACGAAATCCGCAGAGTCTTGCCCCGGCTGAGGAACCGGCACGGTATGTCGGACGCGGAGATCGATGATCTGGTCGATATTCTGGGTTTCCTCGCGGAAATCGTCGTCCCAGTGGCACTGCCTGATGATGCAGTAAGAGACGTGCGGGACACACCGGTCCTTGGGACTCTAATCGCCAGTTTACAGACCCACGACGTTGATTATCTGATTACCGGCGATCAGGATCTGCTCGTATTGGCAGAGGGCTATCCAATCATAACTCCATCAGATTTCTGGGCCAGGCATGGTGGTTTATGAGGCATGAATCATAGAGTGTTATTTGAGGAAGCTTGGCATGACCGCATTGCCGATGTCGTCTGCAAGGTGCGGTGAGGTTAACGGACTGATTAGCCACGGAATCCACGGAAGAACACGGGAAAAAGAAAAAGTTACCAGACTTTTTAGGTCTTTTTGTCTTCCCTTCCGTGTACTTCCGTGGGTTCCGTGGCAAAAACATCTTTTCAAATGAACTATCCCGCGCTTGGCCGCTAATGCCCTTTTAGAAATAAGAACATAAATTTTTGTTCCTTTGCGTTCTATCCTCCAGCCTTTATCCTGTGACCGTCGAATACTTCCCGTCGCAGGAGCCGAAATGTCCGTTTCTACCCTCGTCCCCAAATCCCGTATCAGCTCCGCTGATAGCGCTCTTGAATCCGCCACGGCGGAAGAGCGGGTCGAGTGGGCGCTGGCCAATCTGCCGGGCCGATTTGTGCTCAGTTCCAGCTTTGGTATCCAGTCGGCGGTATTGTTGCACCTGGCGACGCAGGTTCGTTCGGATTTACCGGTATTACTGGTGGATACCAGCTACCTGTTCCCGGAAACTTACCAGTTTGTTGAAACCTTGCGGGACCGGCTGGACCTGAACCTGAAGGTGGTGTCTTCCCACTGGACGCCAGCGCGGCTGGAAGCGGTGCATGGTCGCCTCTGGGAGCAGGGCGCCGATGGCATTGAGCGCTACAATCAGCTTATGAAGGTGGCCCCCATGGAGCAGGCGTTGGATGAGCTGGAGGTGGGCACCTGGTTTGCGGGCCTGCGTCGCGAGCAGTCCAGCTCCCGTGAGCACCGTCCTGTTGTGGAGCAACGGGATGATGGGCGGTACAAGGTCTACCCCTTGATTGACTGGCATAACCGCGATATCCACCAGTATCTGGTCAAACACAACCTGCCTTACCATCCTCTGTGGGAGGAAGGCTATGTGTCTGTGGGCGACTGGCACACCTCCCGCCCGCTGACGCCGGGTATGACCGAAGAGGAAACCCGGTTCTTCGGGTTGAAGCGGGAGTGTGGGTTGCACGTTTAGCTCTCTTGTTTGATTCTCTCCCGCTCCCCTGAGGGGAGAGGGTGAAGGGCGGCCGGACTGCGGAGTTGGAGTCTCCACCCTCACCCCAACCCCTCTCCCCTTAAGGGAGAGGGACTTTTAAAACAGGGCCTGGCCCTGTTTTTTGTATTTGCGGTGTATATCTCCAAAACCTATAATCTTATTCCCGACTCAATTCCACGGATCAGGAGCTTCCCGTGTCTTCCAATATCGTCTGGCATAACCATAAGGTGACCCGCTCGGAACGGGCGACCATCAAGCATCAGAAACCCTGCCTGCTGTGGTTTACCGGCTTGAGTGGCTCGGGTAAATCCACCATCGCCAATGCCCTGGATGTGGCACTTCATGATCGCGGCTACCACACGTTTTTGTTGGATGGCGATAATGTTCGCCATGGCCTCAATAAAGACCTGGGGTTTTCTGATGAAGATCGGGTTGAAAACATCCGTCGGATTGGTGAGGTGAGTAAGTTGTTTACCGATTCCGGTCTGATTGTGCTCAGTGCCTTTATTTCACCCTTTACCAGCGACCGGCGTATGGTTCGCAACCTCTTCCCGGCCGGCGAATTTATTGAAGTATTCATGGACACACCGCTGTCAACCTGTGAAGAACGTGATCCCAAGGGCCTTTATGAGAAGGCGAGGGCAGGGCAGATTCGGGATTTCACGGGCATTGACTCCCCTTATGAAGCTCCCGAACGGCCCGAAGTGCGTCTGGACACATCTGAAATGACGGTGGATGCCTGCATTGAACGGTTGATCGGCTACCTTCTGGATCGGGAACTGATCCTTCAGAACGGGTGTTCCTCCTGACGTTCATTACCTTATTCGTATTCTGTATTTGGCATTTCGTGGGATTAACGATTAACTGTGCCGCCTCCGGTTATTAAAATATCCGGTACTATTCCTTTTGGCCTATTCATCGGCCCAGCTGTGGAAGTTGGCGACTTGCTGTCGTCTGGGCACTTCCTCCGGGTCAGCGAAAGGGATTTTCTCGCAGCCTGTCGGATTTAGGCGATCGGTAGATCAGCCTTAAGTCTGACAGGCTGCCAGCATAGTCATTGTCTGGGAGCCTTCTGTTCATGGCGTGGGAAGCCGTTTTCACCCTGTTTCTGCTGGTATCGGTTCTGGGGGCATTGGTTATCACCCGTGTATCGGCGGATCTGATCCTGATGGGGGCCCTGATCCTGCTGGTGATTACCGGTGTGCTGTCACCGGGCTCCGCGTTGTCCGGGTTTGCCAACCCCGGGGTTATCACCATCGCAACACTCTACGTGGTGGCGGCGGGCCTCAAGGAAACCGGTGCAGTGCAGTGGATTGCCCGCCGTATGCTGGGCCACCCGCGGACGGCGACAGGGGCTCAGGCCCGTCTGATTGCGCCTACCGGTGTGCTCAGCGCGCTGATGAATAACACCGCCGTGGTGGCCATGTTCATTCCCGCCGTTCAGGACTGGGCCCAGCGCCTGAATATTCCGGCTTCCAAACTGCTTTTACCACTCAGCTACGCAGCCATTCTGGGTGGCACCTGCACGCTGATTGGCACCAGTACCAACCTGGTGGTGGATGGCCTGTTGCAAAGCCGGCTTGATATCCACCTGGGTCTTTTTGAACTGGCCTGGGTCGGGGTGCCCCTGCTGTTGGTAGGCGGCACCTTCCTGGTGCTGTTCGCAAACCGCCTGCTGCCGGATCGAGGTAGTCTGAACGAGGAGTTGGAGCTGGTCCGGGAGTACGGCGTAGAGGTTGAAGTGGAGAGCCCTGGCCCCCTGGTCGGGCGTACCGTGGCGGAAGCCGGCCTGCGTTCGCTGAATTATGGCTACCTGACGGAAATCGACCGCAAGGGGCGGTTGATTACCGCGGTGGAGCCAGACCGGATGCTTCAGCCCGGCGACAAGCTGTATTTCGTGGGCGCGCCGGAGTGTGCCAGTGAGCTGCGCCGTATCCAGGGCCTGAAACCGGCCAACGGCAGTGTGCACAAGCTGGATCTGGAAAACCATCAACGCTGCCTGGTCGAGGTCGTGCTGGGGCCGGAATTCTCCGCCCTGGGGCAAACCGTCCGCGACAGCCGGTTCCGCTCCCGTTTCAATGCCGCCATTCTTTCCGTCTCCCGGGAGGGTCGGCGAGTACCCGGAAAGCTGGGGGATATTAGCTTCAAGATGGGCGATACCCTGCTGCTGGAGGCCAGTCAGCAGTTTGCCGAACAATACCGGTTTCGCCGGGACTTCCTGCTGGTAAGCGCTCTTAACGACTCCACACCGCCGGACTTCAGTAAGGCGCCACTGGCGCTGGGCATTCTGCTGGCCATGGTGGCGGCGAGCGCCTCCGGTTTGCTCAGTATTCTGGAAGCCGCTTTCCTGGCGGCCGGTGCCATGATTGGCTCCCGCTGTATAACGGCCAGCCGCGCGCGGCGAAGTGTGGACCTACCCGTATTGGTGGTTATTGCCTCGTCGTTTGCCCTGGGCACGGCCATGTCGGAAACAGGTGCTGCCCAGTGGGTAGCGGGCGGCCTGCTTGGCTTCGGCCCACTGACCCCATGGCTGGCCCTGGCACTGGTTTACCTGCTGACCGCAGCATTCACCGAAGTGATCACCAACAATGCCGCAGCGGTACTGATGTTTCCCATTGCACTGGCGGTTTCCGAACAACTGGGGGTGAATTTTATTCCCTTTGCGGTTGCGGTTATGTTCGCTGCATCAGCAAGTTTTATTACACCGCTGGGTTATCAGACCAACCTGATGGTTTATGGCCCCGGTCGTTATCAGTTCACGGACTACATTCGTATTGGTGTCCCCCTGAGTCTGGTAGTGGGAACAACCGCTGTATTGTTGATTCCCCTGGTCTGGTCATTCTGACGCATTATTTTTTCTTCATTCTCATTTGTTCGTTAAAGTCTTTAATCCTTTTAAGTATTATTCTATGATTACGTTTGTTTCAGGGATGGAAATGTAAAACCTGCAAAAATACTCAAGCTTAAAAGGGTTAATTGTTCATGGCGAATATCAACGATTACTACCAGAAGAAACAGCTTCTCGAAAAGCTTTCCGACGAGCTGAACAAGATGGAACAGGACCAGGCGCTCAAGAGTGACCTGGAATTCGAAGACAAGGTCAAGGCACTGATGGACCAGCACAACAAGTCTCCGAAAGACGTGCTGCAGATCCTGGGCGCAATCGATCCTTCCGTTGCTGGCGGCAAGGCCGAGGCCGGCACCCGTGCCAAGCGCCCCTTGAAGACCTACAAGAACCCGCACACCGGTGAAGTCGTCAAGACCCGGGGCGGCAACCACAAGACGCTGAACGAGTGGCGTCAGAAATACGGCAAGGAAGCTGTACAGGGCTGGCAGCAGAACTAAGCTGACCGTAGACCCGGGCAGATCACTGCCCGGGTTACCTTCCCCTTCCTGGCTTTTCTGCTTTCTATTCTTTCCGTCTTCAGCCAGCTTACTTCGAGTTATCTTTCATAGTATTTCCTTTTGGTCACGGTATTTACTGGAATAGGGGCCCGTGAGCCTTTGAGATGCAGGTGGAATTAAGGGACAATCTACAAAGATTCCATTCGATCTGAGAAGGACCTGACATGCTTGCGATCATACTCTCTGGTGGTTCCGGAACCCGCCTGTGGCCGCTTTCCCGCGAGGCCTACCCCAAGCAGTTCATTCCCGTGGTATCTGACCAGTCCCTGTTATCCGAGACTATCTCCCGGGGGCTGCGGCTGGGCGCTGATACGCGTGTCATGGCGATCACCAATGAAGAGCACCGGTTCGTGGTGGCGGCGAACCTTCAGCAACTGGCTGCCGACCGCACCGCCGGTATCATCCTGGAGCCGGTCGGCCGTAATACCGCCCCGGCCATTGCCCTGGCAGCGCTGGCTGCGGCGGAAGAAAACCCGGATGAATTGATGCTGGTGATGCCGTCAGACCAGGTGCTCAAGGACGAGCAGGTATTTGCCCGCGCTGTGGCGGCGGGTGCGGACGCCGCCCGCGAAGGCAAGTTGGTAACCTTCGGTATTGTGCCTTCGTCCCCCCACACCGGCTATGGCTATATCCGCGCGGGCGGCAGCCAGGGTGCCTGGTCCAATGTGGATGCCTTTGTCGAAAAGCCGGACGCCGACACCGCGCAGCGCTACCTGGACGAGGGTGGCTACTACTGGAACAGTGGCATGTTCCTGTTTTCCGCCAGTCGTTATCTGGAAGAACTGGAGCGTTTTCAGCCTGGTATCCTCAAGGCCTGTCAGGCGGCCTACAAGGGCCGCAAGGGCGACATGGACTTTACCCGCGTGGACAAGGAAGCGTTTGCTGCCTGTCCTGACGATTCCATTGACTACGCCGTCATGGAACATACCAAAGATGCCGTCGTGGTCCCCCTGGATGCGGGCTGGAGTGACGTTGGGTCCTGGTCGACCCTGTGGGAAATCCAGCCACAGGACGAGAACGGCAACGCCTGCCATGGTGATGTGATTCTGGAAGATGTGTCGGGTTCCTACGTGCACTCCGAAGGCCGGCTGATTGCGGCCCTGGGGGTGTCTGATCATGTTATTGTAGAAACGGATGACGTCGTGCTGGTAGCTGACCGCAACCGGGTTCAGGATGTGAAGAAGATCGTCAATCGCCTGAAGGAGCAGGGGCGCCCGGAGTACAAGCTGCACAGGAAAGTGCACCGGCCCTGGGGGACCTACGAAGGTGTGGCACAGGGTGAGCGGTTCCAGGTCAAGCGCATTACCGTGAACCCGGGCGCGTCCCTGTCACTGCAGAAGCACCACCACCGCTCTGAGCACTGGGTGGTTGTTACCGGCACTGCTCTCGTCAACCGCGGTGAGGAGGAGCTGCTGCTGACGGAAGACGAATCCACGTACATTCCCCTTGGTGTTACCCACCGGCTGACCAACCCCGGTGTCATTCCCCTGGAGCTGATTGAGGTACAGACTGGCAGCTACCTGGGCGAAGATGACATTGTCCGCTTTGAAGATACCTACAATCGCGTCTAGACTTAACTGAGTCGTTTTCAGGATTGGTCTCATGCTCCCATCACGCTTTACCAGAGGTAAAGTGTGATGGGCTTCCTTTTTTTGATACCTGAGACGCAATTAATCGTCACTAATTGTCAGAAATGTGATGTCGGCGAGCGATCCTCTGACTCGGTGCAGGTACCTTCAGGCTCTTTGCGGGAGCCGGGGATCCACTGACGGTCCTGCCGACAGGGCAGGGAGTCAGTCGCCTGATTTCTGCTCCGGGTTCAGGGTTCCGTTTGGTGAATGCGATGACCTCCACAGGTCCGCCAATTCACCGAACCGGACACCAGTAACGAGGGTACGTCATATGCGACTGGGGCAGGTGCCTGCAACCGGGCGTGGAGCCAATCCGGTAGTGATTACTGATTCCAGCTGGTATCGGCTGGCGGATGACATTGCCGTTGCCCTGGCATCCATGCCCCGGGCCCTGATGTGGGTAACCTCCGATAGGGGCACCGGCAAGACGGCCTGGCTTCATGCCCTGATGCCAGCCATGCGCACCGACTTCTATCTGGCGGACCTTCGCAACCCGCAGGAAACCCGGGAAATCCTGGAGCAACTGCAGGACTACTCCAACCATCTGCAGGGCGCCCTTCCCACGCTGATTCTGGACAACCTGTCGCCGGCAGATCTGATGGCCCTGCTGGCAGAGCCGGAACACCCGGCCCGGCAGCTGGTGCACAACTACAATGGCCCCATACTGCTGCTGAGCCCGGAGCAGGACGATGACGCAGTGGGGGGGCGCCGCCTTGAGCGGCTGATGGGGCGCACGCTGATGCGTCATGACCTGCCGCTGAGCAGCCGGGCCCAGAACCACGCCATCCTGGTGGCTCATCGTCCGATTGTTGAGGCCCGCTGGAACGTTCGTGTGACGGACGCCGCCATGGGGTTGGCGACGTCGGGCCTGCACTACCGTGCGACACCGGGGCAGGTTGTCGAGTGGCTGGAGAGGGCTGCCGCCCGGGTCTCGGTAGTGGCCGAAGAAGGGCCTGCGGAATGCCGGCGGCTGCGTGCGGAGCTGGATACCCTGGCCCTCCGCATAGAGGCAAACCGCGAACTGGGCGAGCCCGTTGCAGACCTGGAGCACGAGCAGTCGCACCTTTCCCTGGAGCTGACGGCAGCGGAAGTGGACTGGCTGGAACGGCAGGCCCGGGGCACTCTTCGCCAGGTCTTCCCCGACGATGTGCGGGCAGAACTTGAATCCCTGACCGGCACCAGCGATCATCCTGACTTGCATGTTCCAACCAACGTCCCCGGAGGCGCCCGCAGTGCAGGATCTGGAAATCTACGTTCGTGACCTTGACCCCGCTCGCCTGGCCATTTGGCTGGAAGCCAATTTCGATCAGCTCCTGGTACCCCTGACCCCCTTCGGCAACAAGCCCGGCCTGTACAAGGGCGAGGGGCGCTATGCCGGCAACCTGGTTCGCATCAGCGTCTATGCCGATGCTTTCGGCAAGCGTTTCAGCTCCGTGGTGATGGAAGGCGACAGCTTGCCCTGGCAGACCGACCTGGACTGCGCCCGCAGCGCCTGGCGTAGCCTGGACACGGAAATACGATGCAGCCAGGGCGAGTGGCAGGAGGGCGACCCGGTACAGGACGAGAAATGGTGGCGGCTGGACAGCCGTGGTGAGCAGTTGGTGGTGTGGAACTGAGATTACGGAGAGGTAACTCGAATAAAGCCTCCAGGCCTTGATCCAGTGGACCGCCCTGGGTGACTATTGCTTAGGAGTGTTATTCATAGCTACTTGATAAGGATATCTAAAATGACTGGTCTTCCGAACGTTGACGATCTTCCCTATTACTTACCACGAGATACTGAAGGTCAGCTGAAGGCCTTGGCAGGTATTCTCGAGATTCCCTACCCACTTGTAGAAAATACTGGCGATGCTGGTCTGGAGGCCATGGCGCTCACTATCTTGTTTCGACACCTCGAGAAGCGAGAGCGGGACTCAGCACTGAGAACCATTCATGAGTTACAAAGTCGTGAGCTAATTGGACGCTTGAGACGGAAAGCCACGGACACGACCTTTGTTAACAAGCGCTGGGGCGTTTGGTCTATGACGAACGAAGAGCTCGAGAATGACAAGGTTTTTCATGACATGCTTGTTAAAATTGGTGGGGTTCTGGGTTTCACTTTTTCGGCCACGGGTGGAAGAGATCTTGCAAAACAAATGGTCAGAGAGCGCCGTTTACCCAAGCGCGGAATGGTTACTATCGTGATATGGCTGTCGCTTTTGTCCAGCCACAATAGTTCAGTGAAGCTTGGGGAGGAACTTGAGCGACGCACTCAACAAAAGAGTTCTCCCTATTACTAATGTGGCCCTCAAGAATCTTGAACGTATCTCTTCGAGCGGTTGCGTGCGTGGCCGCCGTGTATCTTTGGCATCATAGCACCAGTGATCAACGTGTGGTTTGGTATTGGGCTACTTGGAGCGCCACCTTTTTCTACGGTTTGCTACTCTGCTACCAGTATGTGCGCAGGAACATGTCATGATGTGTTTGAGAAGCGTTATGCTCGGGGTTGGCGCGCTGATTATCGCTATGCTTCCCGTAGCCTCCATGAGCCAGGATGTGCTTAAATGTGGAGCGAGTAGCCGATTCATGTCAGATGCCAAGGTCAGTCGGCGTGATGACGCGGGTTACATAAACCATGAATTCCTGTATACACGAAAGGCGCACTTCTGGGTCGGTGTCGTATACGAGTTTTTAGATGGTCGAGAGGGCGCTTCTCTGTACGATGGTCTCTTGGACAGTGATTCAGGTAAGGTCACGGTGGAAAAGCTCACCCGCAACTTTAAACATACCTTATTGGAAGGCTCTTTATATCATCAGATAGAGTTGCTTGGGGAGCAAGAGCTGGACGGGCGGCATTTTGTCACTTTCCTCGCGGAATTTTACGACGACACGGATCTGTATGCTGTCCACGGAAGAATCAGTCGCGGGAAGCTGACTTTCTTCAGAACTCACACGGCGGTTGAAGATCAGGAGAATGTCGATCAACTAGAGTCGTACGCCATCCGATCTCTAAACGAAATAGTCGATAACTGTTCTTTCAATGAAGCTTAATCTGTTCCTACAGTCGCTTTACCTGATCGGGATGCTGCTTCTCGGAGCCGCTTGGCTGTGGGGTGATCCTGACTGGAGGAACGTAATTTTCTATCTGACGTTTTTCCTGGGCTTTGCGTTTCTTGCGTGGATGGGATACCTCTTGGACGTTAGGAAAGACGACTGAGCTTCCGGGCCTAGGTTGCCTAGTAGTGGGGCGGTGGTGCCTCTTCATCCTCACCCTTCAGGTTTGACGGCGCTATTTCCGACAGCTGCTTCTTCAGATGCTGCTTTGCTTCCCATAACTTGCGAATATCCAGCTCCTGCTGAGCCACTTGATCGGACAGGGTTTCGATCAGCTCGTCCTGGAAGGCCAGGCGGGTTTCCAGTTCGTCCATTCGGGTAAGCAGTTTTTCTGTCGTGTTTGTATTGATATTCGCCATTGTGTGGAACGCTTTGGTCAGGTTTGTGGGGAATCTGCTATTATGCCGCCTTTATTCGCCGGGGTGTCGGGTTTTGGCACGTGTCTGGTGAATAATGGTCATCCCAACACACGATATCAATGATTCTACGGAGCCTGTTTTATCCATGCGTAATCCAGCAAGAGCAATTCTGTCAGCGGTTTTGGTTGCGATTCTCGCGCCGCTGGTTCTTGGGTTTATTCTCTTCAACGCCACGCCCGCATTCTTCCAGGTGCTTTATATGTCAGTGACCGGTGAGGGTACCGGTGGTCTGCAGCTTCTTGGGGAACCTTCAGCCATCGCGGCGTACATCATCACCTTTGTTCTGTTTGTCGTTGTGGGCGTACTGACCGTGGTTGTCAGTGAACGCAAGCCGGCCTCCCGTCCGGCCAACGCCCAGAACCAGCAGCGTTCTCCCGCCCGCAATCAGCACGATGACAACGACAGCGACGACGATGAAGACTACGGCCCCGAAGGGGACGAGGAAGGCACCGTCAAGTGGTTCAACGTCAAGAAGGGTTTTGGCTTTATCGTTCGCGAGAGCGGCGACGAAGTTTTCGTTCACTTCCGTGCCATTCGCGGTCGCGGTCGCCGCGTTCTGCGTCAGGGGCAGCTTGTCCGGTTTGATGTCGTTGAGGCCTCCAAGGGCCTGCAGGCGGATAACGTCTCTACCCTCGACTAGGCGGTAATTAAGCCCCTCTCCCTTGAGGGGAGAGGGGGTGGGGCGAGGGTGGAGCAGGCAACTCCGCAGTCTGACCGCTTTCACCCTCACCCTGTCCCTCTCCCCTCAAGGGAGAGGGGACGTATACTGAAACCTCCAGTAGTTCCCGCCTTTACCCCAGCAACTCCACCAACACCTGCTCATAAATCTCGGACAGCGTATCGAGATCTTCCGCTTTCACACACTCATCCACCTTGTGGATGGTCGCATTTAACGGTCCCAGTTCCACCACCTGGGCTCCCGTCGGGGCAATAAAGCGTCCATCGGAGGTGCCGCCAGAGGTGGATAGCTCCGTCTCACGGCCGGTAACCCGGCGGATGGCGTTCTGCGTCGCTGTCACCAGTGCGCCCCGGTCGGTGAGGAACGGGCGCCCGCTCAGGTGCCACTGCAGGTCGTACTTCAGCTTGTGGCGATCCAGGATGGCGACAACCCGCTCTTCCAGGCTTTCCGCCGTGTTTTCCGTGCAGTAGCGGAAGTTGAAGTGAACCAGAAGTTCGCCGGGGATCACGTTGCTGCCGGTGCCGGCTTCGATCTTCGTGATCTGGAAGGTGGTAGGCGGGAAGAAGTCATTGCCATTGTCCCAGAACTCGTTGGCCAGGGCGTCCAGTGCCGGTGCGGCCAGATGGACCGGGTTCTCCGCCATATGGGGGTAGGCCACGTGACCCTGGACCCCATGCACGGTCAGGTAGCCATGCAGCGAGCCCCGTCGACCGTTCTTGATGATATCTCCCACCTGATTCGTGCTTGAAGGCTCGCCAATCAGGCACCAGTCGATCTTTTCGTTACGTTTTTCCAGCGTGTCTATCACCTTCACGGTGCCGTCCTGGGCCGGGCCTTCCTCGTCGCTGGTGATCAGCAGGGCGATGGAGCCCCGGTGCTCCGGGTGTTGCTGCACGAAACGTTCGCAAGCGGTAATAAACGCCGCCAGGCTGCCTTTCATGTCGGCAGCGCCCCGGCCATACAGGTAGCCATCCTTGATGACCGGGTCAAAGGGGGCGTAAGCCCAGTTTTTCTCCGGGCCGGTGGGCACCACGTCCGTGTGCCCGGCAAACGCCAGCAATGGCCCGTCGGACCCCTTGCGGGCCCAGAGGTTGTCGGTCTCGCCAAAGCGAAGGTTCTCGCCGGCAAAACCCAGCGGTGCCAGGCGGGACATCATCAGGTCCTGGCAGCCGGCGTCGTCCGGGGTGACTGAGCGGCGTTGGATGAGATCCATGGCGAGTTCGAGGGTGGGGGATAGAGTCATATAACAGTTCTCATGGGGGTGTCCCCAGTTTCTCGGCGAACTTTCCCTCTCCCTTGAGGGGAGAGGGCCAGGGTGAGGGTGCAAGAGGTCAGGCTGCGGAGTTGCCTACTCCACCCTCACCCTAACCCTCTCCCTTCAAGGGAGAGGGGGCTAAACAGTGTTCGGCCGATGGTTCAGTTATTCGCGTGCAGCTGTTCGTTCAGTTCGACGGCGGTCTTGTTGGTCTTGCACTCCACCGCGCCGGTCTGGCTGTTGCGGCGGAACAGCAGGTCGGTCTTGCTGGCCAGGTCACGGGCCTTGACGACTTCCACCAGGTTGTTCTGGTCATCCAGTAGGGCGACCTTGGTGCCGGACGTAATATACAGGCCGGCCTCCACAGTGCAGCGGTCGCCCAGGGGAATGCCGATACCGGCGTTGGCGCCCAGCAGGCAGTTTTCGCCAACAGAGATGACGATATTACCACCGCCGGACAGGGTGCCCATGGTGGAGCTGCTGCCACCCAGGTCGGAGCCCTTGCCGATCATCACCCCAGCGGACACCCGGCCCTCGATCATGCTGGTGCCTTCAGTGCCGGCATTGAAGTTGATAAAACCTTCATGCATGACGGTGGTGCCTTCGCCCACATAGGCGCCCAGGCGGACACGGGCGGTATCGGCGATACGTACGCCGCGGGGCACGACGTAATCGGTCATCTGCGGGAACTTGTCCACCGACTTCACTTCCAGGATGCGGCCTTCCAGGCGGGCCTGCAGCTGACGCTCGGGCAGCTCGCCCAGGTCGATGGCGCCCTCGTTGGTCCACGCCAGGTTTGGCAGCAGTCCGAAGATGCCATCCAGCTTGACGCCATGGGGCTTGACCAGGCGATGGGACAGCAGGTGCAGCTTCAGGTACACCTCGGGGGTGCTGGTGGCGGAATCATCCGTTTCCAGGATCGTCACGGCAACCGGCTTGCGGCTTTCAGCGGCCTTGCGGGCAAGGGCGGCCTGCTGGGTCTGTGAGGTGGAGCCAAGGGCTTCAGCGAAGGCTTTGAGCTGATCCGCCGAGGCTTCAATGGCCTGGTTGCCGCTGTGGTAGCCAAGGGTGTTACGGGCAACCTCGATCAGCTCATCATCCGGCATCAGGACCGGCTGCTGGTAGAAAACCTCCAGCCATTCACTTTTCTGGTTCTGGCTGCCGATGCCAATTCCGAATGCAAAACTCATCTGGTGCTCCTCCTGGTAAATAGTTAAAAGCGGTTTTCAAGCCCCTCTCCCTTGAGGGGAGAGGGGTTGGGGAGAGGGTGGAGCGGGCTACTTCGGAGTTTTCCTGCTTTTCACCCTCACCCTGGCCCTCTCCCCTCAAGGGAGAGGGGATTTACGCCGATAAACTGGGTGTCGGTCTCTAAAATACGCTCAGGCCCTGTATTTCTCGGCCCATTCGTCGGCGTTAAAGCCGACAGTCACTCGTTCACCACTCTCCACCACCGGCCGTTTGATGATCGATGGGTTGTCCAGCATGATCTCATGGGCTGTCTGGGCGGCAATGGTATCACGAAGCTCTTTCGGCAGCTTGCGCCAGGTGGTACCGCGCTTGTTGATCAGTGCTTCCCAGCCAATGGCCTGTTCCCAGCGGGACAACAGGGTTTCGTCCAGGCCGTCCTTCTTGAAATCGTGGAATTCGTAGGCGATGCCGTTCTCGTCCAGCCACTTGCGGGCTTTCTTGACGGTATCGCAGTTCTTGATGCCGTAGAGTTTCATGCTCGATCCTGTGTCTTTTAAGCCCCTCTCCCTTGAGGGGAGAGGGGTTGGGGAGAGGGTGGAGCAGGTAACTCAGCAGTCCGGCCGCCTTTCACCCTCACCCTGGCCCTCTCCCCTCAAGGGAGAGGGAAAATATGCCGGAAAATGGCTGGTAGTTAGTATCGCAACTGTTCGTCTTATCGCTGCAGAAAGCGCACAATCCGCTCCGCCGCTTCCACGCATTCCTCCAGCGGTGCCACCAGCGCCATGCGCACGCGATTCTCGCCGGGGTTGTAGCCGTCGATGGTGCGGGACAGGTAGCGGCCGGGCAGCACGTGCACGTTCTGCTGGGCGGACAGGTCGCGGGCGAAGGTTTCGTCGCTCATGGGTGTTTCTGGCCACAGGTAAAACCCGGCATCCGGGAAGTCCACCTTCATGGCTTGCTGCAGGATCGGCACCACGGCGTTGAACTTGGCCCGGTAGGCGGCCCGGTTTTCCTTCACATGGTCCTCATCCTGCCAGGCGGCAATACTGGCCAGCTGGTTGTGGATGGGCATGGCGCAGCCGTGATAGGTGCGGTACCGCAGGTATTCCTTGAGAATGCGGGCGTCGCCGGCGACAAAGCCCGAACGCAGGCCCGGCAGGTTGCTGCGCTTGGACAGGCTGTGGAAGACCACGCAGCGGGCGTAGTCGTCGCGCCCCAGGGCCGCGCAGGTTTGCAGCAGGCCTTCCGGCGGGTTGGCCTCATCCGGGTAGAGTTCCGAGTAGCACTCGTCGGAGGCAATGATGAAGTCATGCCGATCCGCCAGTGCAATCACCTTTTTCAGGGTGTCCCGGGGGATGACCGCGCCACTGGGGTTGCCCGGTGAGCACAGGAAGAGGATCTGGCATTCCTTCCAGACGCTCTCGGGTACGGCCTCAAAATCCGGGATAAAGCCGTTGCCGGCGTCGCAAGGCAGGTAACGGGGTGTAGCCCCGGCCAGCAGGGCGGCGCCCTCGTATATCTGGTAGAAAGGGTTGGGGCTGACCACGGTGGCTGGCCGGGTGTTGTCCACAGCAGCCTGCACAAACGAAAAGATGCCTTCCCGGGTGCCGTTGACCGGTACCACGTTGCCATCGGCCTTGAGCGAGCCGGGGTTCAGGCCGAAGCGCCTTGTGGCCCAATCGGCAATCGCCTGACGGAGCTCCGGCAGGCCGCCGGTTGTCGGGTAGTTGGCCAGCTTGTCGAGGTTGTCCGCGATCACCTGTTTGACGAACTCCGGCGACGGGTGCTTGGGCTCACCGATGCCGAGTGAGATGGCCGCCAGGTGTTCCGGCGGTACCACATCGGCTTTCAGCCGGGCCAGTTTCTCAAAGGGATAGGGGTGCAGTCGGGACAGGTTGGGATTCATTGGGTGTTATCCAGCATGGTGCGCAGGTCTTCCTGAAGGGCCTGGCAGACCTCCGGGTCGCGGATGGGCCAGCCGTGTTCGTCGGTCACAAAGAACGCATCTTCCACGCGTTCGCCGAGGGTTGCGATCTTGGCATTGGTGAGGCGTACCCGGTGTTCCAGCAGTACCCGGCCAACCCGGGCCAGCAGCCCCGGCCGGTCAGGGGTGATGACTTCAATAACCGTGCGCTGGTTGAAGGTGTCGTTGGACAGGGTGACTTCCGTGGGAAACGAGAAGTGCTTCAGCTGGCGTGGGGTGCGCCGCTGGATGATTTCCGGGTAGTCATCCGGGTCGTCCAGTTCCTCCACCAGCCGCTTGCGAACCCGTTCTTTCCTGGCCGGGTCCTTGCCCAGGGGCTGCCCCTGTTCGTCCAGCACCACGTAGGAGCTGATGGACCAGGGGCCCTTGCTGGCCACGCTGATGCGGGCGTCGACGATGTTCAGGTTCAGCTGCTCCAGCACGGCGGTGGTGGCGGCAAACAGGGCTACCCGGTCCTTTACGTAGATCACGATATGGGAGTAGCCATCGGTCGGCCCGCCCCGGGTATCGCGGATCAGCACCAGGGGGTCCGGATGCTTGCCATGGCGGATAATGGCGGCGGTCTGCCAGGCGATGTCCACGGTGGAGTCCTGGAGGAAATATTCCTCGTCCAGGGTGTCCCAGATGGTATCGATCTGTTCATCGTCCATGCCCTGCGCATTGAGGATGTCCCGGGCCTCCGCCTGGGTGGCCTTGACCCAGTCAGCCCGGTTGAAGGGCGTCTCTGTGCCCCGGCGCAGGGCCCGCTTGGTCTCCACGTACAACTGGCGCAACAGCGAGGCCCGCCAGGTATTCCATAGCTTCGGATTGGTGGCGTTGATGTCGCAGGCGGTCAGTACGTACAGGTAGTCCAGGTGCACCTGGCTGGGCACGGCGCGGGCAAACTCGTTGATAATGTCCGGGTCGGAGATGTCCTTGCGCTGGGCGGTCATCGACATCAACAGATGGTTTTCCACCAGCCAGCTGATGAGCTGGGTATCTCGCTCGCTCAGGTGATGGCGTTTGCAGAAGGCTTCGGCGTCTTCCGCACCCAGCTCGGAGTGGTCGCCGCCGCGGCCCTTGGCCACATCATGGTACAGGCCAGCCAGGTAGAGCACCTCCGGCTTGGGCAGTTGATGCACCAGGCGTGAGGCCAGGGGGAACTCCGTGCGGCTCTCCGGGTTGTTCAGTCGCACCATGTTACGGATTACCCGCAGGGTATGGGTGTCTACCGTGAAGATGTGGAACAGGTCGTACTGCATCTGGCCGATGATCTGGCCGAATTCCGGCAAGTAGCGCCCCAGCACGTTGTACTTCTTCATGTGGGCAAGGGTTTCGTCCAGCGGATGCGGGGTCTTGACCAGCTCCATGAACAGGGAGGTGACCGCCAGGTCGTTGCGGAACTGGTCATCGATCAGGTGGCGGTGGGCCCGCAGGGCGCGGATGGTAGATGCCCGGATGCCCTTGATGGACGGGTGCTGGGCCATCAGCAGGAAGATTTCCATGATCGCGTAGGGCGCGTAGGCGAATACCTGGGTGTTGATGGCCTCGATATACTGGTCGCGTATCTGGAAGCGCCGGTTCAGGGGCTGAATCTTCGCTTCCTGGTCGCGCTGAAGAATGGCCTCGTCGTAGTACTGCAGGATGACATCGGTGAGCTCAGCCAGGGCCAGTACCGTGCGGTAATAGGCCTGCATCATCTGCTCGACGCCCAGGTGGCGCCCCTCGTCCCGGTAACCGAGCATGTCCGCCAGGGCCCGCTGGTGGTCGAACAGCAGGCGATTCTCGTTGCGGTCGGCGATCAGCTGCAGGCCATAACGAAGCCGCCAGAGAAAGTCCTCCCCCTGCAGCAGGATGTCATGCTCTTCCTGGGTGAGGATGCTGAAGTGGGTCAGGTCGGCGATGCTGTCGAGCCCGAAGTGCCGCTTGGTGATCCAGCCGATGTTCTGGATATCCCGCAGGCCGCCCGGGGCGCCCTTGATGTTCGGTTCCAGGTTGTATTCGGTGTCGCCGTACTTCTGGTGCCGTTTGAGTTGTTCCTCGCGCTTGGCGATGAAGTAATTGCGGTCGCTGCTTATCTCGTCGGAGTATACCGCCCGGCTCAGGTCAATCCGCAGCCCCTCCGGGCCCGCGATGATCCGGGTCTCCAGCAGGTTGGTGAGGATGGTGACGTCGTCACGGGCAGCCTGCTTCGATTCCTCCAGGCTGCGCACGCTGTGGCCGATGTCGAGTTTCAGGTCCCACAGCAGGGTAACAAAGCCGCCAAGGTCTTCGTGCCAGGCATCCTCGATGCCGTTGCGGGTGAGGATCAGCAGGTCAATGTCCGAGTGGGGGTGGAGTTCGCCCCGTCCGTATCCGCCGACCGCCAGCAGTGCAATGTCATCGGACTGTGCGAAGTCGTAGCGATTCCAGATTTCCCGCAGTACCAGGTCGACCGTGTCCGCCCGGGACTTGACCAGGTCGCGCACGTTCGCACCATTGCGGAAGGCCTCCGCGTCGGCCTCGTAGGCTTGCTTGAGCAGCTCCCTTGCCGCCTTCACCGGCGAAGGGGCATGGGCGATCTGGTCGGCGAACGCGGCGGTGTCCACTCAGAATGACTCTTCTTGGCGTCTGGTCAGTACCTCATGGCCGTCGGCGGTTACCAGGATGGTGTGTTCCCACTGGGCGGACAGCTTGTGGTCCTTGGTGACGGCGGTCCAGCCATCGCCCAGCACCTTGGTCTGGTACTTGCCCTGGTTGATCATCGGTTCGATGGTGAAGATCATGCCTTCCTTCAGTTCCATGCCGGTACCGGGCCGGCCGTAATGCATCACCTGGGGCTCTTCGTGGAAGACCTTGCCAATGCCGTGGCCGCAGAAGTCACGAACCACCGAGTAGCGATGCTTTTCGGCATGCTCCTGGATGACGTGGCCGATGTCGCCGAGGCGGGCGCCGGGTTTGACCAGTTCGATGCCCTTGTACATGCATTCCTGGGTAATCCGGATCAGGCGCTCGGAGCCCGGCTTGGGTTTGCCGACGACCCACATCTTGCTGGTGTCACCATGGTAGCCGTCCTTGATCACGGTAACGTCGATATTCATGATGTCGCCGTCCTTGAGCACCTTCTTCTCGGAAGGAATGCCGTGGCAGACCACATGGTTGATGGAGGTGCAGATGGACTTGGGGAATCCCTTGTAGTTCAGGGGCGCCGGAATGGCTTTCTGCTCGTTGACGATATAGTCATGGCAGATCCGGTCGAGTTCCTCGGTGGTGATGCCGGGCTTGATGTGGGCGTCGATCATTTCCAGCACTTCAGCCGCCAGGCGACCTGCCACGCGCATCTTCTCGATTTCTTCCGGAGTCTTGATGGTTACAGTCATTGGAATTCCTGGTAAATGAATGGCGTCGCCCCGGACGTATACCGCCGTCCCGTACCAAGTGATTGCCGGGCGAAAGGGCTATTTTAAGGGGCTGGCTGAACAGGTACAAGGAAGCGGTAAAAGCTGGCGCCCGTGGCTGGTTTTATGGTATAAACGCGCCGCCGAAAAGCGAACTGTCCATCTGGATCGGTTCGCCGGCAAATTCACACACGCGTCAGCACGTTGTTCCAGGGTGCCTGTTTATGGCCAGAAGGCCGCTCAGGTTGGATCAATCGGACGCGTGGAGGACTAACCCGAAGCTACAAGGTAATTATCATGGCTCAGGTAAATATGCGTGACCTGCTCAAGGCAGGTGCTCACTTCGGTCACCAGACCCGTTACTGGAACCCGAAAATGTCGAAGTTCATCTTCGGCGCCCGCAACAAGATTCATATCATCAACCTGGAACAGACCGTTCCCGCCATGAATGACGCACTGACGTTCATTCAGCAACTGGCAGGGAGCAAGAACAAGATCCTGTTCGTCGGCACCAAGCGCGCCGCCGCCAAGATCATCAAGGAAGAAGCCAGCCGTGCCAACCAGCCGTACGTTAACCATCGCTGGCTCGGTGGCATGCTGACCAACTACAAGACCATCCGTCAGTCGATCCGTCGCTACCGTGATCTGGACACCCAGAGCCAGGACGGCACCTTTGACAAGCTGACCAAGAAAGAAGCGCTGGACCGTACCCGCGAGATGGACCGCCTGGAGCGTTCTATCGGTGGTATCAAGGACATGGGCGGCCTGCCGGACGCCATGTTCGTGATCGACGTGGACCACGAGCGTATCGCCATCAAGGAAGCCAACAAGCTGGGCATTCCCGTTATTGGTGTTGTCGATACCAACAGCGATCCGGACGGCGTTGACTACGTGATTCCGGGTAACGATGACGCCATCCGCGCCATCCAGATCTACGTGAAGGCCGTTGCGGATACCTGCATCGAAGCAGCCCAGGCTGGCGGCTCTGCTGACGAGTTCGTTGAAGTCAGCGAAGAAGCGGCTGCCGGCGAGGCACCTGCGGCCGAGTAACGCTGCTGGTCACACGCCTATCACGTTGACCCGTTTGAATAGGGGGCGAGGGTAACCCCGCCTCCTTTTTACGGGGTTCAACCGCAGGTCACTGAATTCTACCGCCGGGCCCTGTATGCAGGCCCGGCCGGTTATAACTGTTAAGAGGATTGAACATGGCTGCTATTACCGCTGCAATGGTCAAGGAGCTCCGTGAGCGCACTGGCCTTGGCATGATGGAATGCAAGAAGGCTCTGGTGGAAGCTGACGGCAGTGTCGACGCTGCAATCGAAGAGCTGCGCAAGTCTTCCGGCCTCAAGGCTGCCAAGAAAGCCGGCCGTACCGCTGCCGAAGGCGCCGCACTGATTCGCATCTCCGACGACAACACCGTTGCCTATATCCTGGAAGTAAACTCCGAGACCGACTTCGTGGCTCGTGACGACAACTTCCTGGGCTTTGCCAACGACGTGCTGGATGTGGCTTTCGAGAAGGGCGAGGCTGACGTCGCCAAGCTGATGGAAGGCGATCTGGAAGCCAAGCGTGAAGCGCTGGTCCAGAAGATCGGCGAGAACATCACCGTGCGTCGCATCGTTCGCGTTGAAGGTCCGGTTGTGGGTGGCTACGTCCACAGCAACAACAAGATCGCTTCCGTTGTTGCCATCACCGCCGGTGACGTTGAAGTGGCCCGTGATGTGGCCATGCACGCCGCTGCCCAGAATCCCCGCGTAGGCAAGCCGGAAGACATGCCCGCCGAGGAAGTCGAGAAGGAAAAGGAAATCATCAAGGCCCAGCCGGATATGGAAGGCAAGCCTGCCGAAATCGTCGAGAAGATGATGGGTGGTCGCATCAAGAAGTTCCTTAAGGAAAACAGCCTTGTTGAACAGCCTTTCGTCAAGAACCCGGACCAGACCGTGGCCGAGCTGCTGAAAGAAAACGGCGGCGAGCTGGTTGGTTTCGTGCGTCTGGAAGTGGGCGAAGGCATCGAAAAGGAAGAAGTGGATTTCGCTGCCGAGGTGGCTGCCGCTGCCGGCACCGGCAAGGCCTGAGTCTGCTATTCCCCGGGGTGGCCCTGTCGCCCCGGTGGAGTTCTCCTCCAGGGCGCCTGCTTGCAGGCCTTGCGGAGAGCTCCCTTAGTCTGCCACGCCAGTGCGGGTTCGCCCGTGCTGCCGTGGCGGGCTTGTATCTGAGATGCCCCTTTTTTGCGACAGAGGAGCATGTCAGATACAAGCCCATCGGGGAACCGCGTATAGCCTGCCAGCGTTCCATGGGGCAGGGTGTTGCCGGGTTTTCCCGTAAGAGAGCCAGGCAGGTGCCCGGCTCCGGATTAACAGGAGGGTGTCGCGAAAGCGTTATGTCCGAACGCAACCGCTTTCACGTCATCCTCGACAGACGAGGGGAATAGCATGCCAACATCTTCCAAGACCCAGCCCAGATACAAGCGCGTTCTGCTAAAGCTTAGCGGCGAGGCCCTGATGGGCGAGCATGAATTCGGCATTGATCCCAAGGTACTGGACCGTATGGCGCTGGAGATTGGCGCGTTGATCGGTATCGGGGTGCAAGTCGGGCTGGTGATTGGGGGTGGCAACCTGTTCCGGGGAGCGGCGCTCAACGAGGCCGGCATGGACCGGGTCACCGGGGATCACATGGGTATGTTGGCCACGGTCATGAACGGCCTGGCCATGAGGGATGCCCTGGAACGTTCCAACATTCGTACCCGTGTTATGTCGGCAATCCCCATGAGTGGTATCGTGGAGCATTATGACCGTCGTCGGGCCGTGCGTGACCTGAAGGACGGCGATGTGGTGATTTTCTGCGCCGGCACCGGTAACCCCTTCTTTACGACCGACTCTGCTGCCTGCCTGCGCGGCATCGAAATCGAGGCGGACGCCGTACTCAAGGCGACCAAGGTGGATGGGGTATACTCGGCCGATCCGATGACGGATTCGTCGGCGGTGAAATACGACCGCCTGACCTATGATGAAGTACTGGACAAGAAGCTGGGCGTCATGGATCTGACCGCCATCTGTCTGGCAAGGGACCATGGCATGCCACTGCGGGTGTTCAACATGAACGAGGCCGGTGTGCTGACCCGCATCGTTACCGGCGAGCCGGCGGGCACTCTGGTCGAGTAAATCCGGCGGACAACGAATTCACGCCCGCCCCGGTGCAAGGGGCGGGCAGAGACATTGAGAAAAGCGAGGATGCTGAAGTGATTGACGACATCAAAGCCGATGCTGAAAAGCACATGAAGAAGAGCCTTGACGCCCTGTCGGCTTCGTTCAACAAGATTCGTACCGGCCGTGCCCATCCGGCCATCCTGGACAGTGTGCACGTGAATTATTACGGCCAGGATACGCCGCTCAAGCAGGTGGCCAGCGTTAATGTCGAGGACAACCGCACCCTGACCATTTCCCCGTGGGAAAAGCAGCTGATTCCCACCATCGAGAAGGCCATCATGGCGTCGGATCTGGGGCTGAATCCCGCCACCAGCGGCGACCTTATCCGGGTGCCCATGCCGATGCTGACGGAAGAGACCCGTCGTGAAATGGTCAAGCAGGCGAAAGCGGACGCCGAGCACGCCCGGGTATCCATCCGCAACGCTCGCCGTGACGCCAACAACGATCTGAAAGACCTCGAGAAAGAGAAGGAAATCACCGAGGACGACCAGCGCCGTGGTGAGGACGAGATCCAGAAGCTGACCGACCGCTATATCGCTGACGTTGATAAGACGCTGAAAGCCAAGGAAGACGATCTGATGGCGATCTGATCGCCGGTCGGAACACCCTGCGGGTATTAGGGGATTGCATGACGGATAAAGTAACGGCGGATATTCCGGTGGAAGCCGGCAAGGTTCCGCGTCATGTCGCCATTATCATGGACGGCAATAACCGCTGGGCGCGGGCCCGGCGGCTTAATGGTGTCGCCGGCCACAAGGCTGGCGTGAATTCGGTAAGGTCCGTAGTGGAAACCTGTGCTAGGGAAGGGGTGGAGGTGCTCACCCTGTTCGCCTTCTCCAGCGAGAACTGGCGGCGCCCCGAGGACGAGGTATCGGCCCTGATGAGGCTCTTCCTGTTCGCGCTGGAGCGCGAAGTGAAGAAGCTGCACAAGAACAATATCCGTCTGCGCATTATTGGTGACCGCAGCGCGTTCAGCCCCCTGCTGCAGGAGCACATGGCCCGGGCGGAGGAAATGACCAGCGAGAACACCCTGATGACCCTGGTGATTGCGGCTAACTATGGCGGTCACTGGGACATCGCCCAGGCCACCCGCCAGGTGGCGGCAAGGGTCGCCGCTGGTGAGCTGACACCGTCGGACATTACCGAAGACGTGATTCAGCAGTACCTGAGCATCGGCGACCTGCCCATGCCTGACCTGATGATCCGCACGGCGGGGGAGCAGCGCATCAGCAATTTCCTGCTGTGGCATCTGGCCTATACTGAGTTCTACTTTTCCGAGGTGTACTGGCCGGATTTCCGGGCAGATGAAATGCGTAAGGCCCTGTCGGCCTATTCGCAACGAAAGCGCCGGTTTGGCCAGACAGACGATCAGGTGGATCGGCGGCTGGCTGCTCAGCATTAACAGCTCAACAGAAGAACAATAACAATTCCGAGCTTACCAAAGAGCGAATAGCGACGTGCTCAAAACCCGAATTCTCACGGCGCTGATCCTGGCGCCCATCGCCATTATCGGCATTTTCTTCCTGCCGCCACTGGGGTTTGCAATCTTTACCGGCGTGGCCATCTGTCTGGGCGCCTGGGAATGGGCAAACATGGCGGGGTACAGCTCTGACCCGGCCCGCTTCGGCTACGCCGCGTTGGTGGCCGTAGTGCTGGCGGGCGTTTACCAGGTACCCACGCTCATCCTGCTCTGGCTGGGCGTGATCTGGTGGGTTCTGGCGCTGCTGATGGTTCGCAGTTATCCCGCCGGAACCCCGGTCTGGGGCAGTTCCGCGGTGCGGGCGGTGATGGGTCTGCTGGTACTGGTGCCGGCCTGGGTTGGCCTTAATCACCTGCGCAACGGTACCCTGTTGTTTGGCGATGTTGACAATGGTCTGGTGGCTATTCTCTACGTATTCCTGGTGGTCTGGGTGGCGGATATTGGAGCCTATTTCGCGGGCCGCGCCTTCGGGCGCGCCAAACTGGCGCCACGAGTCAGCCCTGGCAAGTCCTGGGCCGGTGTATGGGGTGGGCTGGCGGCCGTTGGCCTGCTGGCGGTGGTGGCCGGTTTGATGGCCAGGGCCACATTGGCTGACACGGTTGTTCTGTTGCTGGCCAGTATGCTGGTGGCGGGCATTTCGGTCGTTGGCGACCTGGTGGAGAGCATGCTCAAGCGTTTTCGGGGAATCAAGGACAGCAGCCAGCTATTGCCCGGCCATGGTGGCATCATGGACCGCATCGACAGCCTCACCGCTGCCATTCCGGTTTTCGCACTGGTGATCACTCTCCTCGGTTGGCTATCGATGGGGGCGGTTCTGTGATGTCTGGTGTCCCCGTGCGCACGCTCTCCATTCTTGGCGCTACCGGTTCCATCGGATTGAACACCCTTGATGTGGTGCGCCGGCACCCGGACCGTTTCCGCGTGTACGCACTCACAGCTGCCACCAAAGTGGCCGAAATGGAGCGCCTGTGCCGGGAGTTCCGGCCAGCGGTGGCGGTTATGGCCGATGCTGATTCGGCCGCTCAGCTGAACGATGCGTTGAGTGACCTGGCGGAGGTGGAAGTCCTCTCCGGCGAGCAGGGCCTGGCACAGGTCGCCTCCGCCGAGGCAGTGGATACCGTTATGGCGGCCATTGTCGGCGCCGCCGGACTGGCACCCACCCTGGCAGCGGTGGAAGCCGGCAAGCGTGTGCTGCTGGCCAACAAGGAAGCCCTGGTCATGTCCGGCAAGCTGTTCATGGACGCGGTGGTCCGGTCCGGGGCCGAACTGTTGCCCATCGACTCGGAACACAATGCCATTTTCCAGTGCCTGCCTGCGGACCGTATCCGAGACCTGCCGGGTGCCGGCGTGCGTCGTATCCTGCTGACCGCCTCCGGGGGCCCGTTCCGCACCCATTCGCTGGAAATGCTGCGGGAGGTGACGCCGGCCCAGGCCTGCAAGCATCCCAACTGGTCCATGGGTCAGAAGATTTCGGTGGATTCCGCCACCCTGATGAACAAGGGGCTGGAGCTCATCGAGGCCTGCTGGCTGTTCAATACCACGCCCGACCAGATCGAGGTTCACGTGCACCCGGAGAGTATTATCCACTCCATGGTGGAATACGTGGACGGTTCGGTGCTGGCACAGCTGGGCAGCCCTGACATGCGCACCCCGATCGCCAACGGCATGGCGTGGCCGGAGCGGGTGGAATCCGGGGCGGAGCCGCTGGATCTGTTCGCCCTCGGTCGCTTCCATTTCGAGCGGCCTGACACCGGGCGCTTTCCGTGCCTGAGGCTGGCCGCCGAGGCATTCCGGGCGGGAGGCACGGCGCCGGCTATTCTGAACGCCGCCAACGAACAGGCGGTATCGGCCTTTCTCGCCGGGGAGCTTTGCTTTGCCGATATCCCGGTTATCATAGAGCAGACACTGGCATCGGTATCGGTGCAGGCAGCGGACAGCTTTGACGGTATCATGGCGGCAGATGCCGTGGCCCGGACCAGCGCCCGGGCAGAGATTGACCGTCTTGCCCGGCGTTCTCTGGCAACCTGATGTCACGCTGATCAACCCAAGGCCGGATGAGACACTTATCGCATGCTAGATATTCTCCAGACAGTACTGGCCCTGATTGTCACCCTGGGTATCCTGGTGACCATCCACGAGTATGGGCATTTCTGGGTCGCCCGCCGTTGTGGCGTTCGGGTGTTGCGTTTCTCGGTAGGCTTCGGCAATCCGATTTTCTCCCGCTATGACCGTCACGGCACCGAATTCGCCATAGCCGCTATTCCTCTCGGTGGCTACGTCAAGATGCTGGACGAGCGCGAAGGGCCTGTACCGGAAGAACAGCGCCACGAAGCCTTTACCTCCAAGCCACCGGGCCAGCGCATTGCCATCGCCGCCGCCGGCCCCGTCGCCAATTTCATGTTTGCCATTGCCGCCTACTGGCTGCTGAGTGTGGTCGGCTTCACCACAGTGGCACCGATAACCGGCGACATCACTGAGGGTTCCATTGCGGATGCCATGGGGCTTCGCTCGGGCATGGAAATCCACCAGGTGGATGGTCGCGACGTGACGTCCTGGCGCGACATCAACATGCGCCTGCTGGAGCGTGCCGGTGAGGACAGCAGCATTTCCCTGACGGTGAGTGACGGTCAGGGCCGTCGCACCCTGAACGCGGAGCTGGGCGGCTGGCAGCTGCCGGATGAGAACCCCAGTCCCCTTAGCCAGTTCGGGCTGACACCATTACGGCCCGACGTACCGGCCGTGATCGGCGAAGTGGTACCTGGCGGCCAGGCACAAGCCGGTGGCCTGGAGGCGGGCGACCGGGTGGTCGCCGTGGACGGTGAGCCCATCGCCGACTGGTATGAACTGGTTGAGCGTATCCAGCAGTCGCCAGGCAAGACCCAGCAGTGGCTGGTGGAGCGTTCCGGTGAGCAACAGACTCTGGACATAACCCCGGCAACCCGCACCGTAGACGGTACCGAGCAGGGCCATGTGGGCGCCGGTGTGGCCCAGGTCGACTGGCCTGAAAATATGCTGCGGGACGTGCGGTATGGCCCCGTGGCGGCCATACCCAACGCCTTTTCGGAAACCTGGTCTGATACCAGGTTGACCCTGGTCGCCATAAAAAAGATGATTACCGGTCTGTTGTCGCCGACCAACCTGAGCGGGCCGATCACCATCGCCCGTGTGGCAGAAGCCAGCGTCAGCTCCGGGTTTGAGGATTTTGTCCGTTTTCTGGCTTACCTGAGTGTGAGCCTGGGCATCCTGAATCTGTTGCCCATCCCCGTCCTGGACGGCGGGCACATCGTTTATTACGCCATCGAGGCCGTGCGCCGGCGCCCGCTGTCTGAACAGGTTCAGGCGCTTGGATTACGTATCGGTATGGCCATGATTCTGACATTAATGGTGTTTGCTCTTTACAACGACCTGATGCGGTTGTGAGAATTGCGAGCTCCTTACGCGCATTAAACAGGCGATTTAACTCAATGAGACGTTCTTTACTGGGTGCAGCTATTGGCCTCGTACTGGCAGGTATTGCCAGTCAACCGGCTTCGGCAGATGAATTTACGGTATCGGATATCGAGGTCGAGGGCCTGCAACGGGTATCGGCCGGCAATGTATTCTCTGCCTTTCCGGTGGGCATCGGCGAATCCCTGGATGAACAGGAACTGGCCGACGCCATCCGTAACCTGTTCAAGACCGGCCTGTTTACCGACATTGAAGCCTACCGGGACGAGGGCACCCTGATTCTGGCGGTCCGTGAGCGACCGGCCATTGCGTCCATTGATATCGAGGGCAACAAGAACATTGAAACCGATGCGCTGATGGATGCCCTGTCAGCTGCCGGCATGGAAGAAGGCCAGGTTTTCCGTCGGGCCACGCTGGAACGGCTGGAGCTGGAAATTCTCCGCTCCTACGTGGGCCAGGGCCGTTACAACGCCCGGGTCAAGGCGACGGCGGAGGAGCGGCCCCGCAACCGGGTAGCTGTGCGCCTGGATATTAACGAAGGCGATGTGGCAGCGATCCGCCATATCAATATTGTCGGCAATGAAGCGTTTTCCGATGAGGAACTGCTGGACCTGTTCGAGCTGCAAACCAGTGACTGGTGGAGCTCTCTGACCAGCAAGGACAAGTACGCCCGCGAACGACTCAGCGGTGATCTGGAAACCCTGCGTTCCCATTACCTGGACGAGGGCTATCTGGATTTCAACATCGAATCCAGCCAGGTGTCTATATCGCCGGACAAGCGTGACGTGTTTGTGGCGGTTTCGGTCACTGAGGGCAACCAGTACACCATCTCCGACATCAGCCTGCGGGGGGACCTGATTGTCCCGGAGGAGGAGCTGACGGAGCTGATCGATATCGAGCCGGGTGACACCCTGTCCCAGTCGGCCCTGACCGCCACTTCCGAACGCCTCTCCCGCCGTCTCGGCCGGGAGGGCTACACCTTTGCCAATGTAAACGCCATTCCCGAGTCAACCTCCGAGAACACTGCTGCGGTGACTTTCTATGTGGAGCCGGGTAATCGCACCTATGTCCGCCGCATCAACTTCGAGGGTAACGTCACCACCAAGGACGAAGTGTTGCGCCAGGAAATGACCCAGATGGAAGGTGGCGTAGCGTCCACGGACCGCATCGAGTTCTCCAAGACCCAGCTGGAGCGTCTCGGGTTCTTCCAGTCGGTATCGGTGGACACCACGCCGGTGCCAGGGTCTGACGACCTGGTGGACGTGACTTACACGGTGCAGGAGCAACCCACCGGTAGCCTGTCGGCCTCTATCGGGTTTTCCCAGGTGTCCGGGGTGATCCTGGGTGCGAATATTTCCGAGAAGAACTTCTTTGGTACGGGCAAGCGCGTATCCATCGGCGCAAACTTCAGCGAATCCATCAAGAGCGCCAACTTTTCCTACGAAGATCCCTATTACACCGTTGACGGGGTCAGCCGCGGCTTCAGCCTGTTTGCACGGGAAACCGACTTCGAGGAGCAGGACATCTCCTCCTACCTGCTGGACGAATACGGCGGTCGCCTGACCTTCGGTTATCCCATTGACCGCTTCACCCGCCTCAACTTCGGGGTTGGCTATACGCTGTCCAAGATCAAGGCAGGCTCCTACACCGCAGACGAGGTGCTGGAGTTCATCGATGATGAAGGCGACAGTTTCGGTAACTATTTCCTGACAGGGTCCTGGCGCCGCAGTACCCTGAACCGTGGTGTACTGCCCACCGACGGTTACAGTCACAGTCTGTCTGCGGATGTCGCGGTGCCGGGTAGCGACCTGACGTTCTACAAGCTGCGCTACAAGGGCGACAGCTTCTGGCCCCTGAACGAGGATGAAACCTGGATTGTCCGCACCCGGGGCGAGCTGGGTTACGGTGATGGATACGGTGATCGGTCCCAGATGCCGTTCTACGAGCATTTCTATGCTGGTGGCTATGGTTCTGTAAGGGGTTACCGGGCAAACTCCCTGGGTAACCGGGAGCTTACCAACAACCCGAATGATAGCGATGACGACGATCCGTTCGGCGGCAACGTGCTTACAGAGGGCACCCTGGAGTTGATTGTGCCCACACCGTTTGCAGGTGATACCCGCAGTATGCGGACGTCAGTCTTCCTGGACGCAGGCCAGGTTTTCGACACCACCCGGGGCTTCGACCCCGATCTCGGGGAAATCCGCACCTCCGTGGGTATTGGCTTCCAGTGGATAACCGTGGTCGGGCCGCTGGCGTTCAGCCTGGCTCAGCCTCTTACCGACCAGAGCGGTGATGAGACCCAGGTCTTCCAGTTCTCCCTGGGGCAAAGCTTCTGACATGGTGAAAGCATAGTAACGAACTCAACAACCAACATAGTAACCGGGTGGCCAACGCCATCACAGCCGGGGCACGGGCATTCTGATACAACAGAGCCGGTGTCCGGTGTTAACAAGGAGACAATACAATGGTGGGTTTGACGAAAACCGTAAAGGGCTTGTTCAGTGCGCGTGTGCTGGCCATGGTATCTGTCTTGCTGTTTGCTGTGCCGGCAACGGCAGAAACCCGCATTGGCGTGGTTGACCTGCGCCAGGCACTGTTTTCATCCAACGATGCCAAGGCCTTCAGCGATCAGCTGCAGCAGGATTTCGCCGGCACCGAGGAAGAGGTCCGCAAGGTTCAGCAGGAAGCGCGTACCCTGCAGGAACGTCTGCAGAAGGACGGCGCCATGATGAATGAGAGTGAGCGGCAGCAGCTGAAGGCGGAGTTCCAGGCCAAAGCCCAGGAATTTGCCCAGAAGAAGCAGCAGCTGGACCAGACGCTCAACAGCCGCAAGCAGACCTTCCTGGAGGAGGCGCGTCCGGAAGTGGATGCGGCCGTGAAGGAACTGATGGAAGAGCACAACCTTGATATCATTCTTCCCTCGGAGACCGTGGTCTATGTCAAGCCGGAACTGAACCTGACCGAAGAACTGCTGGAAAAGCTGAACCAGTAACATGGCCACCAACTGCTTGACACTGGCAGAGATCGCTGGCGTGCTTGGCGCACGGCTCAGGGGCAATCCCGACCTTGAAGTGACCGGGCTGGCCACGCTGGAAGCGGCGGGCCCCGGCCAGCTCAGCTTTCTTGCCAACCCCGCCTATAGCCGCTATCTGGAAACCACCCGTGCCGGCGCGGTGCTGGTGTCCCCGGCCATGGCGGATAAGGTTCAGGGCAATGCCCTGTTGCTGGACGACCCCTACCTTGGCTATGCCCGCATCAGCCACCGTTTTGATACCTCCCCGGACCCCGGGGCGGGTGTGCATGCCACCGCCGTGATCGATCCTTCCGTGCAGGTTCCCGAGAGCGCCAGCATCGGCCCTTACGTGGTCATTGAAGCTGGCGTCAGCCTGGGCGAACGGGTCGTTATCGGCGCTCATGGCTTTATCGGAGCCAATAGCGTGTTGGGGGATGACTGCCTGCTGCGGCCCAGGGTCACCCTTGCCCACGGGGTTGTCATGGGCAAGCGCTGCCATATCCTCAGTGGGGCCGTCATTGGCTCGGATGGTTTCGGGTTTGCGGTGCACAAGGGCGAGTGGAATCGTATCGCCCAGATTGGCGGCGTTACCCTGGGAGATGATGTTGAAGTTGGCGCCAACAGCGCCATAGACCGTGGCGCGCTGGAAGACACCCGGCTGGGAAATGGCGTCAAGATCGACAACCTGGTGCAGATAGCCCACAACGTACAGATCGGCGACCACAGCGCCATGGCCGGCAAGGTGGGTATTGCCGGCAGTACCCGCATCGGCCGCCATTGCATGTTTGGCGGTGCGTCGGGTGTCAGTGGTCATCTGACTATCGCAGATGGGGTGCAGGTCACGGGAATGACCCTGATCACCGGTGATATCCGGGAGCCGGGCGTGTATTCTTCGGGCACCGGACATATGAACAATCGCGAGTGGCGCAAAAGTGCCGCCCGCTTCAGGCAGCTGGATGCCATGGCGCGCCGGTTGAAAGAACTGGAAAAGAAAATTGAGGGCTGAGGCCAGAACCCGATGATGCAAATTAACGAAATAATGGATTTCCTGCCACACCGATACCCCTTCCTTCTGGTGGATCGGATTGTTGAGGTTGAAAAGGGCGTATCGATCACCGGTTACAAGAATGTGACCATTAACGAACCCTTCTTCACCGGCCACTTTCCTGGCAAGCCGATCATGCCCGGTGTGCTGATAATCGAAGCCATGGCCCAGGTCTCTGGCATACTGGGCTATGTGACAGCAGGGCGCTCCGCTGCTGACGGATCCATCCACCTGCTGGCGGGTTCCAACAAGGCCCGTTTCAAGCGGCCAGTCGTACCCGGAGACCAGCTTCGACTTGAATCCCGGCTGCTTTCGAATAAACATGGTATATGGAAGTTCGACTGCCGTGCGCTGGTCGACGGTGAGGTCGTCTGCGTGGCTGAAATCATGTCCGCCGAGAGAGATGCTTGATGACCGATAAGAACTGGACCGGTGTCCATCCCCAGGCTATTGTCGACCCGTCCGCCAGGCTGGCGGACGGCGTTACCGTGGGGCCATGGAGTTACATCGGACCGGAGGTCGAGATCGGTGAGGGCACTGAGGTGCTCTCCCATGTTGTGGTCAAGGGCCCCACGGTTATTGGTCGCAATAACCGTATCTTCCAGTTTGCCAGTGTCGGCGAAGCCTGCCAGGACAAGAAGTACGCCGGTGAACCGACCACACTGGTCATCGGCGATAACAACGTTATCCGCGAGAACTGCACCATTCACCGGGGTACGATACAGGATCGGGGTGAAACCCGTATCGGTAACGACAACCTGCTGATGGCTTATGTGCATGTGGCCCACGACTGTGTGATCGGCAACGACACCATCCTCGCCAACTGCGCAACCCTGGCGGGCCATGTCCATATCGGCGACTACGCCATACTGGGTGGCGGCACCATGGTGCACCAGTTCTGCAACATTGGCGCCCACAGCATGAGTGGCGGTGGCAGCATCGTGCTCAAGGACATCCCGGCCTATGTCATGGCCAGTGGTCAGTCCGCCAGCCCCCATGGCATCAATGTGGAAGGCCTGCGCCGGCGCGGCTTCGCGAAGGATGTACTTACCGAGCTGCGCCGGGCCTACAAGGTGATCTACCGGCAGGGCCTGACGACCAGCCAGGCACTGGCCGAGCTGCAGAAAACCTGGCCGGAGCTGGCGGAAATGCAGCCGCTGATCGAGTCCCTGCGCATCGCGGAACGAGGCATCGTGCGGTAGTGATCCCGGGTCAACCCGACAGTGCCGTCGTCGAGTGCACTGGTATCGTCAGCCGCAAGCCGGTCACCTTCGCCATGGTGGCCGGCGAAGCCTCCGGTGATATTCTCGGCGCCGGCCTGATCCGCTCCCTCCGTAAACGTTATCCCAACGCCCGTTTTGTGGGTATCGGGGGTGAGGAAATGATCGCTGAAGGCTTTCATTCACTGATCCCCATGGAGCGCCTGTCGGTCATGGGCCTGGTGGAAGTGCTGGGGCGGTTGCGGGAGCTGTTCGCCATTCGTGCCCGCCTGATGGATTATCTGCTGACCACACCACCGGACGTGGTCATCGGCATCGACGCCCCGGATTTCACCCTGGGTGTCGAAGAGCGGTGTCGCAAGGCCGGTATCCCCAGCGTTCACTATGTCAGCCCATCGGTCTGGGCCTGGCGCCAGAAGCGCATTATCCGGATTGCCCGATCTGTCGACCTGATGTTGACGTTGTTGCCCTTTGAGGCAAAGTTTTATGAAGATCACGGGGTACCCGTGTCGTTTGTGGGGCATCCACTGGCCGACCTGGTGCCCATGGTGACCGATACCGCCGGTGCCCGTGACAAGCTGGGCCTGGTGCAGGACCGGCCTGTGCTGGCCATACTGCCCGGCAGTCGGGGAGGGGAGGTGGAACGCCTCGGTGGCCTTTTCCTGGAGACTGCCCGCCTGCTGCAGGCGGTTCATCCGGATCTTCAATTGGTGGTGCCCTGTGTCAATCGTGAGCGGGAGGTCCAGGTCAGGGCTCTGGCCGATGCGCTGGAGGTCAGGCTGCCGCTTACGGTAGTACGCGGTCGCTCCCGCGAAGTGATGGCCGCATCGGACGTGGTCCTGCTGGCGTCGGGCACCGCTACCCTGGAAGCCATGCTGCTGAAGAAGCCTATGGTGGTGGGCTACCGCCTCAACAACCTGACCTATGCCCTGGTGTCCAGGCTGGTAAAGGTATCCTGGGCGTCCCTGCCCAACCTGCTGGCCGGCAGAGAGCTGGTGCCGGAACTGCTGCAGGATAATGCCACGCCGGAACGCCTTGCGGAGGCGGTGCTGGAACGACTGGACAACCCGGAAGAACGGGAACGACTGAAGCTGGCGTTTACCGAGTTGCATGAGCAGTTACGCCGTAATGCCGATGAGCGGGCCGCCGAAGCCGTCAGCGAGCTGATCCAGAGAGGCACAACCTATGGCCGGTAAAATCACCCTTCCACCGTTCGAGTGTCACTATCAGGGCTGGAAGCTGGCGGGGGTGGACGAAGTGGGTCGTGGGCCTCTGGCCGGCCCGGTAGTGACTGCCGCCGTCATTCTGGACCCGCAGCGCCCCATCGAAGGGCTGGCCGATTCCAAACGGTTAACGGAAAAGCGCCGCGAACGGCTATACGACGAAATCATCGAAAAGGCCGCCGCCTGGAGCCTGGGCCGCTGCGAGGCAGACGAAATCGACCGGCTCAATATCTATCAGGCCACACTCCTGGCCATGGAGCGGGCCGTGGCGGGGCTGGCCATTGCACCGGAATACGTGCTGGTGGATGGCAACCGCTGCCCGCGCTGGCACTGGCCCTCCGAGCCCGTTATCAAGGGCGACGGGCGGGTAGCTGCCATCAGCGCGGCTTCGATCCTGGCGAAGGTGACCCGCGACCGGGAGATGGTCGCCTTTGAGGAAACCTACCCTGGCTATGGTCTGGGCGGCCATAAAGGCTACCCCACGCCGGTCCATGTGGCGGCCCTGAACCAGCAGGGCGTGACGCCGATCCATCGTCGTTCCTTCCGCCCGGTGCAGGAGGCCCTGGCCCTGGCCGGAGAGTGGCAGGCTCCGGGAGCCGGGGTGGGTGAAAGCACCTATGATGATTTGCACTGGCCGGAGGATCTTTTTGAAAATACCCGTTGACAGCTTGGCATCGAATCCTTAATATACGCACCACGTTGAAGGGAGCAAGAAAGCAAAAACGCTTCCAAAACAAAAAGTTAACCAGAACTTTTTGTTGCAACAAACAGTTTGATGCGGGGTGGAGCAGTCTGGTAGCTCGTCGGGCTCATAACCCGAAGGTCGTAGGTTCGAATCCTGCCCCCGCTACCATATTGAAATAAGCCGGTCACTGACCGGCTTTTTTCGTTTTGGGAGGGGGCATTGTGAGTCGCCACTTTCTATGGGCACTACGTGCCGTAAAGCTGGCGCCGCGGAAGCTCAGCCGCTTCCGCTCCCCGCTACCATATTAAGAAAAGCCAGCTTGTAGCTGGCTTTTCTTGTTTCGGGAGGGGGCATTTTGAGTCAGCACCTTCCATCCGCACTGCGTGCGGCAAGGCTGCTGCCGCAGCCGTTTACGCCATCAAATCCGAAAATACTCTGGCAAATTCCCGAAAGTCTCCAAGATGGTACTGGCAGATGGCAAACACGATCTCCCAGTTTACGTCGTCGTAGTTGTGGACCATCACGTTCCTGAAGCCGACTGATTTTCTCAGCCGGATAGCCAGCTCGGTATCAATAACACCTGATTGTGCCAGGGCATCAAAGGCCTGGCCCATGGTCTTGGGGGCAGTGGCTTCGGCGTTTTCGGCCAACCAGTGGGAGGCGATATCCACACACATCTGCACGGCGCGGGTAAGGTTCAGTGAGACAATATCCTGCGCATCAAGATCGGTTAAAAGAGTGTTCAGATCTTCGGGCAGGCGAGATTCCACTCGCTGAATGCAGCGCCTCAGGGATTCCAGCTTCTGGGCTACGAGTTGTTCATCCATGCATTGCGCCGTCCTTCGAGGATGCGTTTTTGATAGGGAACAAAGTCTTCGTTCTCCATGATGTTTCGGTAAATCAGATCACCCCAGATGTGGCGTGAGCCAGTTACCTGCACACCGGTGCTCATGATCTGATCCAGTAACGGCTGTCCTGTGGTGCGCAGATCCACCAGATCTACCGGGCGGTTGAACGCCAGGGCAATGGCTTCCGTTATGGCTATGCGCTCATCTGCACTGAGTGCTTTGTCGGCCTGGACAGCGACGTCGATATCGCTGTCAGGCCTCGCCGTGCCACGAGCGACGGATCCAAAAAGTGCCGCAAACCTTATCTGCGGGAAGTCCGCTAATACTGCCTGAAGCTTGGGAATCGGGGGATTTCCTTGTGGTGTCGGTTTCATGGTGGTCTTCTGTCTCATGGTGTGAACGAGTGTACCAGACAGCACTCACTACAGGGATTTTTACTCAGCGCGAACGCCCGCAGCTCCTGACTCAAGCGCTTTCTCCACTGTCTCGATCAGCTCAGGATCGTCCGGAGTCACCCGGCTCGGGAAGGACTCAACCACAGTGCCCTCGGCATCAATCACATATTTGGTGAAGTTCCACCGTGGAGGTGCACTCTGCCTGTTAATTTCCTGGAAAACCGGATTGGCCTCAGCGCCGGTCACCGCCCCTGGCGCAATCATGGTGAAGGTCACGCCGAAGTTTTTGAAACAGACGTTGGCCGCTTCTTCCTCCGAATCCGCTTCCTGCTTGAAGTCATCACTGGCAAATCCGACGACCACAAGCCCCTCGCCAGAGTAACGCTTGTGCAGCGCTTCCAGGCCTTCAAACTGGCCCGTGTAGCCACAGCGGCTGGCGGTGTTGACGACCAGCAGGGGCTTTCCTTCGGCAAGGTCACAGAGATTGACGGTGTCACTGGAGTGCAGTTTACGTTGTTCATGGTCAAGAAAAGCCGGGCAGCTCTCTGCAACCGCCGAAGAAGCGGTCATCAATACAGCTGCGAGCGCTGCCAACGTCAGAGGTAGCCTGCGATATCTCATAATACAGTCTCCAGTAAAGCCACTTATCGACTATACGCTATATCCTTCAGGGTGGCCCATTGCGGCGCGGCGACCATTTACGGATCGTCGAGCACCAGTCAGCCCCATTCAAACAGCCACCGGGCCACCAGATCAGAAGCGTTGCTCCTCACGAAGACTTCTTACAGCTCGAGTAGAATTTTCACGAACGGGGGGTAGCATGCCTCTTAGTGCTGCACTGTCCGGAAACTGAACGGCGCCAGGCGCAACGGCGGTCAACCTCGCTGCGGGTTTCCCCCGGCGAACAATCACAATATCTTCTCCCGCTGCGACCGCATCCAGCAGCTGCTCCAGCCTTTCTTTGGTCTCGCGAACAGTTATGGTCTGCATGGCTTGTGCTCATTTGTATATACATTAGTTGTATTCTTTGGGCGCTTCGAGAGCAATAGCGCCTCCAGCAACCAACTGCACTTTAAAGACACCGACCTGCTGTAGACCCTGGTTGGGCCGAGTACCTGCTGGGCTATCGCCCGCCTGGCCTGGAGGCGAGTCTGAAAGACTGGAGGCCGGCCAGCCGCTACCTGCTGCTGGACCCTGATGTACCCTGGACGGACGATGGCACCTGATATGACAGTACCCCAAGCCCCGGGAGTGGTTCCAGGGGGCCCTGAAAAACCGGCTGGAATCTCTGCGCCTAGACTACGCGGAAATCAACGGCGCAGACTGGGAGCAACGCTTCCGTGATGCCTGTGTGCTGATCAGTTAAGCAATGGCATTCCGTATTGGAGTTTACCCGCCCGAATGGGCGAGGGTTCACGCGGATTTTTGCTGAATGTGCCAATCTGGCGATCCGCGCGCATACGAATGGATTGGCGATTGCTGAAGTTTGCGGTAGCCTTTCTGAAGGCATTGGAAGCCCACACAAAACAAGGAGTCGTTATGGAACTGAAGTTCGAACTTACCTCTCCCGATCGCGATGCGGTCCAGGAAACCCTCGAAGCCCTTCAAGGTGCCCCTAAGGATGATGTAGACGATTTCCTGCGCTACATCCTAAATGGCAACCGAAATGCCATCCAGAGCTTTATCAAAGGCGCTGTCGACAATCCCAAGACCTGGTGGATCGGTCTGTTCTCCCTGCAAATGCAGGCAGGGGTGATGAATACCAATCAGTGAATTCTGCTCAAAGCCGGAAAACCTTCACTGGGAGAGCATTTGCGGATGATGAAAGTTTTCCAGAACCTGGTAGCCATTGTTCGCTACCTCGCAGCAACCTTTTTTATTCACATTGCTACCCTGATCGCTTTTCTAGCGGGCGGTGCGGCTTGGGCGCATTTTGGAACACCCTGGGCTGGTGCACTCGGCTTCCTTCTTGTCATCGTTCCAAGCGTGCCGATCTTTGGATTGCTGCATGGAAACAGCAACGAGCCCCCATCCCGATAGGGTGCTTGTGTTCATAGCTTCCTGCGGCCCTGAAGAACCAGCTGGCATCTCTGCGCCTGGACTGCGCAGAAATCAACGGCGCAGACTGGGAGAAAAGCTTCCGTGATGCCTGCGCGCTGATAAGTTAAGTAGTGGCACCCATCAATACATCCTGCGTACCCCGGACCGGGGCCACATGAAACTCGTCTGTATCTCTGACCCCCATCGCCTGCATCGCCAGGTTCCACACATCCCGGTGGGCTGAGGCCGACGGATGGATTCGGACAATAAAGGTTTGGTCCGATGCCCCGGATCGGTAAAGTAGCCGACAGATTCCGTTTTATCCGAGGACAATGTATATGCCAAGGTTCCTGCACACCGCAGACTGGCAGATGGGGCGGTCGTACAGCCGCTTCGAGACAGAAGACGGCGCGGCCCTGGTCGAGGCCCGGTTTGAGGCCATTGAAAAGCTTGCTCAACTGGCCAATCAGCATCAGTGCGATGCGGTACTGGTGGCCGGTGACGTCTTTGACGCACAAACGGTCTCCGACCGAACCATTCGCAGGGTGTTCAACGCCACCAAGGGTTTTACCGGTCCCTGGGTCATGCTTCCCGGCAATCACGATGCCGCCCTGGCAGAGAGTGTATGGACCCGGGCCCAGCGCCTGGGTGCGGTGCCTGAGAACGTGCACCTGGCGCTTCAGCCCGGCGTCATCAATCTGGAAACGCAGAACCTGAGCATACTCTGCGCACCCCTGACCCAGCGCAATACCTACGGCGACCTGACCGAGCCTTTCAGCGGCTATGAGTCCCCGGAAGGTTTCGTGAGAATCGGCCTGGCCCACGGCAGCGTTCAGGGCCTGCTGCCGGACGAGATTGATTCCACCAACCCCATCGCGCCAGACCGTACCGAAGCCAGCCGGCTCGATTACCTGGCGCTGGGTGACTGGCACGGCACCAAACAGATCAATGATCGCACCTGGTACAGCGGCACCCCCGAGCCGGAACGGTTCCGGAACAACGAAGCGGGCAATGCACTGATCGTTGAGGTGGCCGAACCTGGCGCAACACCGACGGTAACCCGACTACCAACGGGGCGTTACCAATGGCACCAGTGGCGTGAAACCCTGGCGGTCCAGTCGGACCTTGAGCAACTGCTGGAGCGTCTGGACGCCTTGCCCGAATCCGCCGTCGTCGACCTGCGACTTGAAGGCTCGGTCACGCTGGCCGGCGAAGAAACACTGTTCAAGGCTCTGTCGGTCGCGGAAGCCCGTTTTCGCAGCCTGCGGTGTGAACGCAGTGGTTTACAGCTTGCTCCCACCGATGAGGACATTGCCGCCCTGAAAGCGGATGGGTATGTGGGCGAAGTGATTGAGAGCCTGCGGCAACGGCAGGAAGACGCACAGGACAATGCCGCCCGGGATGCACTGGCGATTCTGGCCGGGTTGCTCAGAGAGCGGGAACAGGAGGCCAGCCAATGAAACTGCAGCGCCTGCGCATTGAGCAGCTACGCCAGTTCCGCAAACCCTTTGTGCTGGATAACCTGCAACCCGGCCTCAACCTGATTCACGGCCCCAATGAGTCCGGCAAAAGCACCCTGGTGCGGTCGATCCGGGCGGCCTTTTTCGAGCGCTACCGCTCAACCGCCGTTGACGACCTGCGTCCTTGGGGCGACTCCGCCGCTGCTCCCACCATTGAGCTGGATTTTGAGCACGACAACCGCAACTGGCACCTCACCAAAAGCTTTCTGCAGCGCAAACGCTGTGACCTGACGATCGACACCGAGACCTACAGCGAAGACGACGCGGAAGAAAAACTGGCCGAGTTGCTGGGCTACCAGTACCCGCAGAAAGGCATCAGCAAAGCCAGGCACTGGGGCATACCGGGGCTGCTATGGGTGGAGCAGGGCACCGGGCAGGACATCGAGCAGGCCATAGAGCATGCCGGGGATCACCTGAAGTCCGCCCTGAATTCCATGGTCGGCGAGGTGGCCAGTTCCGGGGGCGATGACCTGATTGAGTCGGTCCGCAGCCAACGGGACACCCTGCTGACCGGAACCGGCAAACCCCGGGGCGATTACCTGCAACTGGAAAAAGACCGTGCCCTGTATGAGCGTGACATCGAAGAGCTGAAGGAACGGGTGCAACACTACCAGGAACAGGTCGACCGGCTCGGCAAACTCACCCAGGACTACAACCAGGCAGAGGCCGAGCGACCCTGGGAAGAGGCCCAGCGCCAGCTGGAGGAAGCTCGCACCCGCTATCAGCAGGTCGAGCGGCTGGAACAACAACAGTACCAGGAAGAAGCCACGCTCACCCAACTGCAGCAAAACCACCGGTTGTTGCAACAGAACAAGGAGCACCTGGAAGGGCTGAGTCGCCAGTTGCAGGGCCGCAAAGCCGAGCTGGAACGCGCCGAGCGCGATTACAGCCTGGCGGAAGCCCAGACCCCGGCGGTTACCGGCCGATTGGCCGAAGCGAGAACCGCTTATGAGCAAGCGGAAAAGCAACGCAAGCTGGCGGGTTTGCTGCAAACCCGCGAACGGCTGGAGCAGGATGTCCGGCGGCTTGAGCAGCACAAACAGGTGCTGACCCAGAACCTCGCCAAAGCGAAGGACTACCACCAGCAGCTGGAGCAGGCCAGGCAGCAGGCCAGAGACAACCGGATTGATTCCGCCGCGGTCAAAAACCTGCAAGCGACCGCGAACCAGTTGAACGAAGAAACCATCCGCTCACGAACCATCGCCACCCGGTTGAGCTGGCAGCTGGACGCCAACGCGTCATTAACGCTAAACAACGAGCCGCTGACCGGGCAAGGTGAGCAGCAGCTCCTGGAAGAATCGTCCCTGGTGATCCCGGGCGTGGGTACCCTGGGCATAACGCCCGGTGGCGAAGAGCTGGCCAGCACCCGCAGAAAGCTCAAAACCCTCCAGGATAGCTTTGCAGAACAGCTGAAGGCCCTGGGTGTGACATCGGTGGAGCAGGCGGAGGACCGCCTTGCAGCCTTCGAAAGTGCCGGAAGAACCCTGAAGCACGCCGAAGAGTTGTTCAAATCCGTGGCACCGGCCGGCATTGAGCAACGCGACGCCGAACAGAGCGAGGCAGAAAGCGAACTGGAGAAAGCCAGAAGCCAGTTGCAGGCCACGCCAGAACCGGATCAGAAAGAGAACGTACCCGCCCTGGAAGAAGCAGAAGCTGCTTTCGTTCAGGCGGGCACCGCGCTGGATAAGGCGGAAGCCGATGACCGTGAACACCAGGCGACACTGTCGGCACGGAAACAGGCCCGGAACAACGCCAAAACCGAATGGCAGCGGCTCGCGGATGAAGAAAAGAGCCCGGAACGGCAGCAGCAACTGCAACAGATAACCACCGACCTGGCCAACATCGAGCAACAGCAGACCGAACTGCAAGCCAGCCTCGAACGCCGCGAACGGGAAATCCGGGAGGCCCGTCCGGACTTTCTCAAACAGGATATCGAGCGCTACCAGAACGCGGTCAATAACCTGCGCCAGACCCAGGAAAACCGGGGGCGTGAGCTCAGGGACATAAAAATCAGGCTGGAGGCCTGGGGTGCGGAAGGGCTGGAAGAACAGCTTAACGAGAAAGAAGCAGAGCTCGACCAGTGCAACCGCCGCTATCAGGAACTGCACCGCCGTGCCCAGGCACTGGACCTGCTGCTGAACCTGCTCACGGAAAAACGCCAGGCCCTGACTCGGCGCCTGCAGGCACCGCTGCAAAAGCACCTCAACCACTACCTGTCAGTGCTTTTCCCGGAAGCGTCCCTGGAAGTCGACGAACAGCTCCGGCCCGGCACCTTCAGCCGGGGCAACGAACTGGGGCAGATGTCCGAACTCAGCTTTGGTGCCCGGGAACAGATGGGATTGATCAGCCGCCTGGCCTACGCCGATCTGCTGCGGGAAGCAGGAAGGCCGACCCTGGTAATACTGGACGACACCCTGGTGCACAGTGACAGCGACCGCCTGGAAGACATGAAACGCATCCTGTTCGATGCGGCCAGCCGGCATCAGATCCTGCTATTCACTTGCCATCCGGAGAAGTGGCAGGACCTGGGAGTGCCGCCTGTGGATATTCAGGCATCGAAGGAGCAGGACATTCTGGAGTAGAAGTCCAATTTTTTGGTGCTGGATACCGCTACAATAACTTTAAGGCCGTCTCGCCAGCTCCGGTGTCAACAAAGGGGGGCCAGCAGCGAGTAGCGCTGGCAGGTCTCGATCTTGTCCAACTGGTCCTGGAATGCCTCAGTGTAGTCATTCATGTCGTCGTCCAGTCATTGGACAGCGCCTCTGCCTGTTCCATAATCAACTCAATAGCCGCCGGCGCCTTGTCCGGCGGATACTTGTACCGCTGCAGCGTGCGCCGCACCAGAATCCGGAGCTTGGCCCGAACGCTTTCCCGCACCTGCCAGTCCACAGTGGTGGATCTACGCAGCTTGTCTGTGATCTCCACGGCGATTTTCTTCAGGATCTCGTCTCCCAGTTCACGCACGGCGCTCTCATTGCTGGCCAGGGCATCGTAGAAGGCTACTTCGTCCGGGTTCAGGCCGAGGGCGGCGTCTCGTTCCATTTCAGCTTGGAACTGCTTGGCCATGGCGATCAGCTCTTCAATCACCTGTGCCGTCTCGATGCCCCGGTTGTTGTACTTGCGCAGCGTCTCCTGGAGGCGGTCGGCGTATTTTTTCTCCTGCACCACGTTGTTGCGAGTCTTGGCCTTGATGTCATCCTTGAGCAGTTTCTCCAGCAGTTCCACGGCGAAGTTCTTGTAGGGCATCTGCCGGACGTCTTCAAGGAACTCGTCTGAGAGTAGGCCGATGTTGGGCTTGTCCAAGCCGCACAGGGCAAAAACATCAGTGACACCGCCACCGATCAGGGCATTGTCCAGAATTTGCTTCAGCGCAGTGTTCTTCTCTTCCTCGGTCAGCTTCTTGTCTACGCTGGTGAACTTGGTGATGGCCGTTTTCACTTGTGACAGGAACGCCACTTCTTTCTGCAGTGCCTGGGCTTCGTCCAGGGTGGCACACAGCGAGAAGGCCTTGCTCATGGCCAGTACGGTATCCAGGAAGCGCTTCTTGCCGTCTTCAAGGCTGAGAATGTAGTTGGCCGCGGGCACCAGGAATTTGTGGGGCTCCTTCTCGAATCCGCTGTAGTCAAAGCCCTTGCCTTTGGGCCCGGGAGCAAACATGCCGTGGATGATGTCCAATTTCTCCAGCAGGATGGCGTAGGCTTCCTCGGCGCTGTGGGTAGGGGAGCCCTTGCCTTTGGCGTCGGTATAGGTTTTCAGGGCCTGCTTGAGCTCATTGGCGATGCCGATGTAATCCACTACCAAGCCGCCGGGCTTGTCTTTGAACACGCGGTTTACCCGGGCAATGGCCTGCATCAGGTTGTGGCCCTTCATGGGCTTGTCCACATACATGGTGTGACAGCAGGGCGCATCGAAGCCGGTGAGCCACATATCCCGCACGATCACCAGCTTGAGCGGGTCGTTGATGTCTTTGAAACGCTTCTCAAACCGTTTCTTGGTCTGCTTGTTGTGGATATGCGGTTGCAGCAGAGCCCGATCAGAGGCAGAGCCAGTCATCACAACCTTGATGGCGCCTTTTTCCGGATCATCGTCATGCCACTCCGGGCGCAGGGCGACAATCTCGTTATACAAGTGAACCGCTATCTCCCGGCTCATGGCTACTATCATGGCCTTTCCATCGATGGTGCTGGAGCGGACTTCATAGTGATTCACCAGATCTTCCGCTACCTGCTTCAGGCGTGGGCCGGCGCCGACCAGCTTCTCCAGCCGGCTCCACTCGCCCTTGGTTTTCTCGCGGCTGCCAACGTCTTCGTCGTCCTCAACCACTTCCTCCACCTGATCGGACAGCTCCTCGATCTGTTCGCGGTTGATGTCCAGCTTGGCCAGGCGGGATTCGTAGAAGATGGGCACTGTCGCGCCATCGTCTACGGCATCCTGGATATCGTAGATGGACACGTAGTCGCCGAACACGGCTCGGGTGTCCTTGTCTTCGCTTTCAATGGGGGTGCCGGTAAAGCCGATGAACGAAGCATTGGGCAGGGCATCGCGCATGTGGCGGGCGTAGCCGAACTTGTAGGTACCGTCTTTCTTGAGGGTGGCTTTCAGACCGTACTGGCTGCGGTGGGCTTCATCCGAGATCACCACGATGTTGTGGCGGTCGTTCAGAATCGGGTGGCCGGATTCGTCGTTCAGCAGTGCGAACTTCTGAACCGTGGTGAAGATAATGCCGCCGGATTCCCGCTCTGACAGCAACCGGCGCAGGGTATCCCGGTCATCGGCCTGCACCGGTTCCTGCTTCAACAATTCCCGGGCGGCGCTGAAGGTGGCGAACAGCTGGCCGTCCAGATCGTTGCGATCAGTGACCACGATCAGTGTGGGGTTGTTCATCTCTGGCTGTTGCAGCAGCTTGCCGGCGTAACAGCACATGGAAATGCTCTTGCCCGAGCCCTGGGTGTGCCACACCACACCGGCTTTCTTGCTGCCTGGCAGAACCTGGTCACCGTAGGTGGCACGCTTTTCTTGTGAATCTTTGCGATCCAGTTGCTTTGCAGCAATCACTGTGGCCTTTACGGCTTCACGCACAGCATGGAACTGGTGGTAGCCGGCGATCTTCTTGACCAGCTTGTCGGAATCGGTCTCGAAGATCACGAAGTAGCGGATGTAATCCAGAAACAGCTCTCGGTCGAAGAAACCCCGCACCATGGTTTCCAGTTGCCACTCCAGCAGCGGCTTGTCGTCTTCGTGCTTGATGGTGCGCCAGGGCATGTAGCGTTCCTGGCTGGCGGTGAGCGAGCCTACTCTGGCGTGAAAGCCCTCGCTGATGATGGCCGCTTCGTTGTAAACGAACAGATCGGAGCATTCGTCTTTGTAGGTCTGAATCTGGTTATAGGCATCCCAGATAGTTACGTTATCTGCGCTCGGACTTTTCAGCTCCAGCACCGCAAGGGGCAGACCGTTGATAAAACAGACCACATCCGGCCGTCGCAGTTGTTTGGAGCCTTCGAGCGTGAACTGGTTAATGGCCCGGAAGCGGTTAGCGGCCACGTCACTGAAGTCCGCCAGAAAGGCCTGATCGTGAACCACCTTGTCGTCGTGCTTGTACTCAACGGGAACACCGTCCAGCAACAGGCGGTGGAAGGCCCGGTTACTGATCACCACATCCAGGCTTTCCGGTTTGCGGACAACGGCCAAGGCTTGCTCAATAGCGCTTTGGGGCAGGTGAGGGTTGATGCGGCGAATGGCTGCTTCCAGATCGGCCAGAAACAATACTTGCCGGTAGTCGGTCCGTTCCGGGGCTGTGCCATCCGGTGCCAGGTCTGGACCGTGGGCGATCTCCCAGCCGCCTTCTGCAAACCATTCCAGGCACTGCTGCTCCAGCTGATCTTCAGTCACTCCGTACTTCCTTACTTAAGCGGATTAATTCAGGGCTTGCCGCCCAGGAAAACACGCGCAATTTCAACAGACTTGGCCAGAGTATGGTCGATAGCCAGCTAAACAGCCACAATCTGTAAACGCTTATAACCAAATCGTCTATTTCGTTTGTTTCGTTTATTTCGTTTGCTCGGCATAATAGGCCTTCAGACGGTTATCATATGAGTATCAAGGGGAGATGCGATGTCTGCTCAGAAAATTGTACATTTGCCGACGGCATCAGAAGTAGAACAGGCCAAACTCTCCAGTCGCACCTTGTCCAAGTACGCCGACGTGGATCGAGTGCAGCTCTCGCTGCGTGGCAGTAACGGCGAATCTGATGAACTGGTTCTGCCTGGCCACGTGCTGCAGATTCTGCTGGACGTACTGGCGGAAGTGTCTCAGGGCAACGCCATTAGCCTGATCCCGTATCATCAGGAAATCAGTACACAAGATGCGGCCAACCTCTTGAACGTCAGCCGCCCCTTCCTCGTGCGGCTGCTGGAGGAGGGATCTATCCCCTTCCGGAAGGTAGGGGCGCACCGGCGGGTCAAACTGCAGGATGTATTGACCTATAAGGAACAGGTAGATCACCAGCGGCAGGCAACACTGGACGAATTGGCGCAACTGTCACAAGACGAGGGATTGGGGTACTGACAGGCAATGAGCAAGTTCACCGTCGTCTACGATGCCTGCGTACTGTATCCCGCACCCTTGCGGGATGCACTGATGCGGCTGGCACTGACGGACCTGTTCAAGGCGCACTGGACGGACCACATTCACGACGAGTGGATAAACGCGCTGTTGAGGGCAAAGAAGCATTCCCCCGAGAGCTTGATGCGGGCGAGGGAACTGATGGATCGGCACGTGCGCGATGCAAAAGTGTACGGCTACGAACCGCTGATTGAGGGGCTGGACCTCCCGGACCCTGATGATCGCCATGTGCTGGCTGCCGCCATCCGTTGTAACGCCAACGCCATTGTTACCTTCAATCTGAAGGATTTTCCCGAGGCATCGCTTCGCCAGTACGATATCGAGGTGATTCACCCGGACGACTTTATCGTTTATCAGATCGACATGGCACCGACGGTGTGTTGCCGGGCTTTTCAGGCACAGCGGTCAGCGCTCAAGAATCCCCCGCTCAGTGTCGAAACCTTTCTGGCAACCCTTCAAAAACAGCAGTTGCCCCAAACGGTTTCGAAGCTTCGGGAATTTGCGGATTTTCTCTAGTTTCTCTAGTCATGGATTCCGGAATGGAACCTGTGTTATTTCGGATATTCGATGACAAAAGTGGTTTATCCAGGGTTGGAAATCTGATGAGGGGCAAGTCGCGAGTGGCGCAACTACCGAGAGATCCTCGGTGGTTACCGGTTTCGAATTTAAGCGTTTGGCCGCTGGTCGAACGTTCCGGAAATACCGGAGAGTTCCCGCTCCTTACATTTCGGCAGTATGTGCAAAATTTGCAACAACTGAACTGCTAAGGATTCTTTAGCAGTTCCTTGCTCGAATTAGCGGATTCGAGATTTAGATTCTTGTTTTTCAGCTCTTGCTTAATCTTTTCTAACGGCCCGCTTAGCGCCTTTTCCAGCCGCGTCATGTGCTCAATAAGCCAGTAAATCATTTCTGGCCAGTTGGTTTTGTCGTAGCCGTCCACTGGTTTGCCAAATTGGATGCGACATGCCTTACGATCAGGCAGCGGCAACCAGACCAGCGCACCATCAAAATCTGCCTCGATCTGTTCTTTCTGCGCGGCCAGGTGGTCAAACACGAACCGGTTGGCCTCTGGCTGAGCTCTGGCCATGGAAAACTCCACGCGGACTTCGCTCTTGCCAAAAATCACGTTAAACGTCATGCCCGACAGGCCAGACCCAGCCGCTAACCAATGATCCTTACCCGGGCTGATGTTGTTGTATAGGCTACAACTGCTTTGACTGAACGCCTCCAGCGCTTGCTCCCAGAACGCCAGTCGCAGCCGATGACTCTGTCTCTGCTCATTACTGGCGCTTTTTTCCTCGGCCTCCTTGGCCATCATGCCAATCATGAAGTCCGAGGCTTCCGGCGTAGGGATGATCTGCTCCACGTTCAGGAATAGCTCGGCACCGGCCTGGAAGGGTGTCACCTTGAAGCACTGGCAGTTGACCCCGAATTGGCTCAGCCAGAGCACTGTGTTGGTGACTTCCTTTCGGTAGTGGGCGGCCACGAGAATCAGGCGTTGGCTTTTCAGGGTGTTGAGCTGCACGGATGGCAGATCGTCGGCCTGCAGGAACTCCAGCAATACGCTTTCTGCATCCGCCGGCGCGCTGCCTTCGTTCTGGGCTTTCTGGTTCAGGTAGCGCTGGAAAATCTCCACCACCTGCTGCTTTTTCAGGTTGGCGCAGTAGCTTGCGTACTTGAGGGCCTGCCACACCACATCCCGGCCGCTGTCATCGAGCTTGTTTTCAATGATGACCAGATTGCCGTCCTTGTCGATGGCCAGCAGGTCGAGCCGCTCGCGAGTGTCGTCGAAGCCGTCGAATTCTTTCTGGATGATCAGCAGCTCGTCGCCGTCGCCTTGGGTCAGCGCTTGGGGGTAGTTCTCCAGCCATTCCTGCAGGTGCTTGCGCTCGGTGAAGCCGAGGTCGGTGAAGCGTTTTACTTCCAGCGGGTTGATGCGGTTGGCGGTGGGATCGATTTTAAACATTGGCTGTTTCCATCGCTTCCGCTGGCTGATCTTCGGCACTTGAAACAGAAAGTTCGCCGGAGAGGAGCTTGGGCAGGATAGTGTCTCGTATCGAGACAAGTGACACCGACTCTCGATTGTGCGAAGTGGCGAGCAAATAAAACGGCCTCACATGCTCAGAGAAATGTCTCATTAGATCAATGGGGGGTACAGCAGTCGCGAACTGCATGATTGCCTTTTTGTCACCACGAGGCATTTTTGCTCCCTTTGACGTGAGCATCATGTACTCAAAAAAACTATCTTGGTACAGAAGGTTAAAGAGATGCTCCTCCGTGCCATTGTGTCTGGGAGTGAACCCGAGTACATCTGGTGAGCGCCCGCCATGGATATTGGCTAGCCATATTTTTTTAAAGTAAGGCCGGATGTTCGATATCAGAATTTCGCCGGGCTCAAAGCCCGGCACTGAGGCAGACGAAGGAAAGGATGAGGCCGGGCAGACTCCTTTCCTATTTTCGAGCATATTTTCTGTTGAGATGTATGTTTCTAGAGTCAGCTCATCTTTTGAAATCCGTTGGCGGCTGAAGCTGGCAATGTCGCTGAGTGTGCCATAGGCCCACCCCTCCGGAATCTCTCCCAACTCACTATCCTGCATAGCCGACGGAAATAGCTCGGCGGTGGCACGGAGTTCGGCGTATCGCTCGGGCTGTTCGGCCTGGAGGCGGGTTAGCGCTGCATGAGCGCCTGCTGCGGATGCGCCAGCATTGCATAAAGAGGTGCCGGAAATGGCCTGCATGGCGGCGAGCAGTGCGTCTTCCTCGCTTTCACCGGCTTCCAGTGAGGCGATCTTGGCTTTGACCGGCTCGAAATTGACAAACCAGCTTTTGAAGATGGCCTGGCTCATTTGTTCGAGGGTTTGGTTGATTTTTTGGTTAATCCCCACTTTCTCCTCAAGAGATGAGAGCACTGAACTGATGCGCTGTTGCTCGGCTCGGCTTTTGGGGATCTCAACCTCAAAGGGGTAAACCGCATTTCGATTCAGCGATTTTTGAGCACTGCCAGAGTTGAATTGATCAAAGTCTATGGTTTTTAACAGGTAATAAATAAACTTTGGGTCGTTGCCTTTGAAGTCGGTGACGTACAAGGCCGTGTTTAGCGGCCAGAAGTCTTTATCTGAGTAGCTTATTTCCCCCATGGAGTTACCACTGCGCCCGACTGTTACGCCTGGGCCGGTAGCCTTTGCTTCATTGTGAAAGCCGGTAATGCCTGACGAGCCCAGTATTGGGATATCTCCCGAGAGCCTATTCTGGGTTGGCAGGTCATGGCCACGTTGTAAAGTTAATACATCACCGAGCGGGATAGTTACCCATTCAGACTTCATACCCCAGCCCCCCAAGATTCTGTTTGATCTCGGCTTCCAATCGGTCGCTCTCGGCAAACTGTTCCCGCAGCTGGCCGGTCAACCGCGCCATCTTCTCGGCAAATGGCTCGCCATCCTTTTCCTGCTCCTGAGCACCCACATAACGCCCGGGCGTGAGCACAAAGTCATGCTTCTTGATCTCGTCCAGGCTGGCGGATTTGCAGAAGCCGGGGATGTCGTCATAAACACGCTGGTCGCTCTCGTCCATCCCTGGACTCCGCGACCCTTGGGCTCCTGCCCGGCGCCAAGCATGGAACGTGTCGGCGATTTTGGCGATGTCGTCGTTGGTGAAGTCCCGCAGTACCCGGTCCCGCATAAAGCCTAGGTTTCGGGCATCGATGAACAGGAACTCTTCTCGGCGGTCGCGCTTCTTCTCGTTTCGTGCCATGCCGTTGGCTTTGTCCCGGGTCAGTAACCAGATACAGGCCGGGATCTGTGTGTTGGTGAACAGCTGGCCGGGCAGGGCCACCATGCATTCCACCAGGTCTTCTTCCACCAGGCGCTTGCGGATCTCGCCTTCGTTGTTGGTGTTGGAGCTCATGGAGCCGTTGGCCAGTAGCAGGGCCATGCTGCCGGTGGGTGCCAGGTGGTGGATCATGTGCTGCATCCACGCGAAGTTGGCGTTGCCTTTGGGCGGGGTACCGTATTTCCAGCGGGCGTCTTCGGCCAGGGATTCGCTCCACCAGTCCTTCATGTTGAAGGGCGGGTTGGCCATCACGAAGTCTGCGCGCAAGTCCGGGTGCTGGTCGTCCAGGAAGGTGTCGGCGTTCTTCTTGCCGAAGTTGAAGTCGATGCCCCGGATGGCCATGTTCATTGCGGCCAGTCGCCAGGTGGTGGGGTTGGACTCCTGGCCGTACACGGAGATGTGCTTCTTCTGTTCGCTGGCGTCGTAGTGCTGCTCTTTGGCGTGTTCCTCAATGAACTTGTCGCTGGAGACAAAGAAGCCACCGGAACCCATGGCCGGGTCATACACGCGGCCGGAGTAGGGTTCGAGCATTTCCACAATCAGGGTCACGATGCTCTTGGGGGTGTAATACTGGCCGCCCTGCTTGCCTTCGGCCAGGGCGAACTGGCCCAGGAAGTATTCGTACACGTGGCCGAGGATGTCCTTGCTGTGCAGGCTCAGCTTCTCGCCGTCGAATACGGGCTTGGTGAAGGAGGTGTCGGAGAAAGTGTTGATCAGGCCCAGCAGCTTATCGTTTTCCAGCTGGTACTGGCTGATTCGGTTGAGGATGCCCTTGAGTTTGGTATTGCTCTTCTCGATTTCTTCCAGGGCATTATCGATCAGCCATGAAACGGATCGCAGTTTTACGTCGTTACCAGCCTCGTCCTGCCAGAGTACGCTGCCAACTGGCAGTACGGCCTTTTCTTTGAGGGTGCTCCAGCGGGCCGCCTTGGGTACCCAGAACACGTTGGCTTCGCGGTAGTAATCCAATACTTCCAGCTCTTCCAACAGGGCTTGGTGGTAGTCCTCGTCGCCGTCGTAGTCTTCCGGCGGCAGGTAGTAGATGTCGTCGTTCTCATCCTTGAACCGTTCCAGCAATTCTTCCTGGCGCTCCTCGAAGGCATCGGAGACGTACTTCAGGAAGATAAGCCCCAGCACCACATGCTTGTAGTTGGCGGCATCCAGGTTGGCGCGCAGCTTGTCGGCGGCTTTCCAGAGTTTGTCATCCAGGGCTTTGAGGAATTGCTGTTCCGTGTTGTTCATTGCTCGGTTGTTCCCTATGAGAAGTTACTGCTTTCGTTCTCTGATAAAACGTAAAGGCACGGAGCGACAAGGTGTGTCGGTTCGTGCCTTTGATTGTTCCGGAGTGTGGTGGGGCAAAGCCGGGGTGTATTGCTTGCTAACCACCCGATACAGGGTTGTTTTACGTTAGTTGGTAGGGTTAGGCAAGGCTAGGAGATGCCCCGGCGTTCCTTTGAGTTCTTCTAAGCGGCGCGGTAGTCATCGCGCCGCTGCACGTCGTCTTTGCAGTACCTGTTTCAGAATGGTTGGTCGTTTAAATCAAGTCAGTTTTGCAAGGCATCATCAACAGACTCGAAGGTTAATGCCTGGATCGCCGCCAAAATTGAACCGCAAAATACACCACACCACCAACAACCCCGCTATACAGACAAAGCTGGTGCAGTGCCTCGATTGAAATCACCCCTTGGATCGCATTGTCAGTTGTAACCGGGAAAAACGGCTCAACATCCCAATGCATGATGCTATCCAGCAGCACATGGCTGAAGGTTCCGATGAATGCGGAGATGAACGCCACCCGCCAGCCAGTCACTATGGTCCAGTCGCGATTCAGGCCCAGAACATAAAGCCCGATCTCAGAAAGGTACTTGCCGGATAAAGCAGACAGTATGGCGAGCAGTACCGCGCCCAGGTAGGTGTGGGAAAAGCCATGAAGGTGCCCCTCACCGGTGATCATCACGAAGAGCGGCTGAAGATCCATGACGATCTGGGCCCAGCCGAAAACCATCAGGCTGAAGCTTCCTTGAAGGATCGCTTTTACGGCGATTCCGGGGCCCATATGGATTGGCGTGAAAGGCATGCGATTACTGTGCCCTGAACAGGATCCGTTTTAATGGATAAACAGTTTGACGTTCTGGTGCTTCAGGAGGCGTTTGATAGACCAGCCACTTATCGGCTGTTGGCTTGGCGGCGAATTCAGTGAAGGGGGTGGGGGTAAAAGGCCCAGCCAGCGGTCTCAGGCATTCCCGAAACGCCGCGCCGGACACCGCTGTGTCACGCCGCGCCATCACATTACCATTCTACCGAGCCCGGGGAATAGTTGTCGGGTTACGGCTATTTCGCAAGCGAGGATTCATACTCGCGAATCATGCCAGAAAGCTGGTCTTTCAGATTGAGGCGCTGTTTTTTGAGATCCTCCAGATGCTCATCAGAGGTGTTCTCAGCGCCACCCTCGAAATGATGAACTGAATGATCTACCTCATGGTACTCTTCAAACAGTTTCGCGAAATGATTGTTATTGGTTTTCAGGTGGTGAATGGCTTCTTTTGATTCGGGGAATTCATGAATCAGATCGTGTTTTTCCAGTGACATAAAGACAATCTCTTTGATTGCGGGATGTGTTTCAAGCTGTACCGTCAACAGGGTCAAGACTACGGCAAGGTGATGACTGGGGGCAAGCAAGGCCGACGTGGGTATTTGTGCTCATGATTGGCTTGATGTTTTAGCCGGGCCTGGCGGGTGAAGAAGTCCCGCTCTGTTTCATAATCAGAAAAGAACCCAATCCTGCATTTTCAGCTGAAATTCACCAACCTGCCGTCCGGATACGAACAGGCTCACTGAAGCCAGGTGTTTAAGGTCCAGTGGGTCCACATCGGTCACTGTCTTGCCACGCCAGGTGGGTATGAAATCACTGAACGGAAGCCGGATGCGGCTCCAGTCTTGAGTATCCGGTGTGAACGCATGCTGGTACACAATGTTGCGCCGGTCAGTGCTGTTGCGAAGGCCGATCTTGTAGGTTTTGCCGTCGCCCTGTGCGAGCAATTCGATACCCGTCCATTTGCTGGCATCAACGGGTGCTGGCAGGTCTGCTTTGACAGAGGCAAAGCCGCCGCCGTTATCCAGTCGCACGGTGCCCTGGAAGAGGCCGACGCCTTCCGCAGAGCTGACCAGCTTGCCGTCCGATTGTCCGCCCATCACCTGGTCACCGAGGGAGTTCCACTGCAACGGCTTGCCCTGGCTATTGAACGTAACCAGGGCAGGGTTGCCGTGGCTGGTGCTACGCGTCTCGTTCATTGGTTTACCTTCAATCGCTTTGCAAAGACTCAGGGTATCATTTTGAATCAAAAGTGCCTGATACAGTAGAAGATTGATAGCGTTACACTAATCGCCGGACATACGTTCAAAGGCGCTGTTCAGAGTGATTGTGGGGTGCTGTTGAGCGACTACCTTGAGAAAATCCTCCGTGGCCGACAGGCAGGATCCCCATGAAACTCGTCTGCATCTCCGACACTCACAGTATGCACCGGCGCATCCCTCACATACCCGGAGGTGACGTGCTGATCCATGCCGGCGATTGTCTGGGTGCGGGCACCCTCAGTGACCTGTCCGATCTGAACGACTGGCTGGGCGAGTTGCCCCACCGCCACAAGATTGTCATCGCCGGCAACCACGACTGGGCCTTCCAGGAAACCCCGGAGCAGGCCCGGGAACGGCTCACCAACGCTATCTACCTGCAGGACACTGGTATCGAGATCGACGGTGTCCGCTTCTGGGGCTCACCCTGGACGCCCACCTTTATGGACTGGGCGTTTATGGAGGACCGGGGCGAACCGATCAACCGGCATTGGCAACGCATTCCCGACGATACCGATGTACTGATTACTCACGGTCCTCCCCATGGCATCGGCGATGCGGTGGACACGGGCTTTCAGTTCGAGAGCGTAGGCTGCGAAGCGCTGCTGGCGCGTGTCCGACAATTGCACCTGAAAGCCCATATATTCGGGCACATCCACGAGGGCTACGGCGAGTTGGTTCCGGGGACCACGCGGTTTATCAATGCCAGCACCTGTGATGAGCGCTATCGGCCGGTGAATGCACCGGTGGTGTTGGATGTGTGAGTACTGAACCCGCTGGCGGACAGGTACACCCATTTGGCAAACTCTGGCTGAGCGAAATTCGGGAGGGCGCGATGATGACCGATCGAAACCACCGAGTAGCCGTCTACGGCACCCTCAAACGTGGGGAGCCAAACCACCCGTTCCTGTCCACTGCGGTTCGCCTGGGAGCGTGCTCGATTTCCTCAATTGCGCTTTACGACCTGGGCCCGTTTCCGGGCGCAAAGCTGGAAGCCAGCAACGGCGTGTTGGTTGAGGTGTATGAGGTGGGGGCCCACACGTTTGCCCGGCTTGACCAGCTTGAAGGGCATAAAGCGCGGGCGCCGAAGGCGGGGCTGTATGATCGTGTACTGTTGGATACGCCGTACGGGGAAGCCTGGGTGTATATCTATAATCCGGATGTTTCGGATTGTGCGGCCATCCGGTCCGGTGTCTGGTCGGCACGAATGCCGAGTTGACTACCCTTACTGAATTCATGCCGTGTGCAACAGGCGGGCTGCTTCTGTTCCTTGCATGCTGGGGCGACCCGGCTCCTGTTTCGGTGGGTCTTTATTGTTCTTGCACACAGGGCCATGATAAGACTTCGGGCAGTGCGGTGCCGGGTACTGACCCCATTGTATGACCGGGGCCGCACAGCTGATTCACCGAACGATTGGAGGTTTCCATGTCGTATACCATTGACCGGGTCATCCCGGATGTGGATTTCGAAGACGTCGACAAGCGGGTACGTCAGGTGCTGGCGGACCATGGTTTCGGCGTGCTGACGGAAATTGACGTCAAGGCAACGATGAAGAAGAAGCTGGATAAGGATATGGCCGCGTACCGGATTCTCGGTGCCTGTAATCCTGGTATGGCCTGGGAGGCCATCGGTGTGGAACCTCGTGTGGGTGCCATGTTGCCATGCAACGTTATCCTCCGGGAGGTCGCTGGCGGGGTTGAGATCAGTGCCATCGACCCTGTTGAGTCCATGACCGCCATCGACAATGACGAGCTCATAAAGATTGCCGGAAACGTCAGAGACAGGTTGTCTGAGGCAGTGAAGGCGGTTTGAGAAAAGTCTGTTATCGAGCCCGGCCGAGCCATCCGGCCTGGCGCCCGGAGGATTTTCCATGGCGTGGTTGATCACCAAATACGCCATTACTGCCGCGCTGGTGGTGATGGTGTCGGAAGTGGCAAAGCGTAGTGACAAGGTGGGGGCGCTGATCGCTGCGCTGCCGATGGTGTCGGTGCTGGCAATGATCTGGCTCTACCTGGAGCACCAGCCCTCGGAGAAGATCAGCAACCACGCCTGGTTTACCTTCTGGTATGTGCTGCCAACGTTGCCAATGTTCCTGGCCTTTCCTTTTCTTCTGCCCCGGTTCGGTTTCTGGGCGTCGCTGGCCATGAGCGCCATCGTCACACTGGTGTCTTTTGGCGTGCTTGCGCTGGTCATGAGGCGATTCGGGATTGTTCTGTTGTAGGCCGGGCCGGCGATGTTGAGGCCTCTCTGGCCACCTTCATGCTATTCCAGGCGGCCGGCTTCCAGGTGCACTGTGATCGTTTTTCAGTACCCCGGCGGCGCCTGAAATTCCGCCAGCCCTTCGTCTTCCAGCAAGCGCGCAAACGCCAGCGTTGTCAGGTCCCGACCCGGGGCGCCGATGATCTGTACGTTGTAAGGCATGCCGTTGCGGGTGATGCCGATGGGTACCGAGGTGGCTGGCAGGCCCAGCAGGGTGGCCAGGGCAATCCAGCAGAACTGGTCGTGGTAGGCGCGTGTTTCGCCGTTCACCTGGATCTGGCGGCGGTACTGGGGGGCTCGCTGATCATGGGGAATGGCGGTGACCGGGTTGACCGGGGCCAGTATCACGTCCACTTCCCCGAAGATTTCTTCCACCTGTTCGCGCATTTTCTCGCGGGTTTCGTTCCATTTCATCCAGCGCCCATGGGTCTGGCTGGTGCCCCGGGCAAACTCGGCCATGCCGTAGGTCATGGGGGTCATCTTCCGCAATGATTTCTCGGCCAGGACAAACAGCTTCAGGCGGCGTTTCTGCTGGCTGCTCATGTCGACGCTCAGCAGGCTGCCCAGCAGGTTGAAGTAGACCGGCATGATGTGCTCGAGGGAGAGCATGGGGTGGTGTAACGACGTGACCAGAGCGCCGCGCTCGGCCATGGCATCGGATAGCCGGCGAAAACCGTTGCTCTGTTCGTGATCCACCGGGCAATGGGGGTCTTCCAGCCAGAGCCCAACACGTGCCTGATCCAGGGCAGCCAGGGTGGCTGGCTCCATGGCCAGTTGCCAGCTTCGGGCCATTTGGGGGCGTGGGCCGGCGATCACTTTCAGCAGTGTTTCCAGGTCCCGGGCCGAGCGGGCCATGGGCCCGCCTTCTGCCAGGTCGGGCTGGGTGACTGTGCCGGGAGGCCCCGGGACGTGCCCCCGGAAGGACACCAGGCTCCGGCTTGGTTTATGGCCAAACACGCCGCAGAAGTGGGTGGGGATGCGAATGGACCCGGCCAGGTCGCTGCCCACTTCAATGGGTGTCAGGCCGGCGGCCAATGCGGCCGCGGCACCGCCGGAGGATCCCCCCGGGGTGCGTTGCCGGTTCCAGGGATTATTGGTGGTGCCGTATACCTCGTTGTAGGTCTGAATATCAGAGGTGAAGTAGGGCACGTTGGTTTTGCCGATCACGATGGCGCCGGAAGCGCAGGCCAGGCCGGGCACCTGCCAGCTGTCCTTGAGGGTCAGTGGCACCCCCAGCAGGGGCCCACCCGCAGTGCCGGCCTGTCGCTGGCGATCGGCTTCCCTGGCCTGGGTGAGGGCCTGTTCCTCATTGACCGCGACCACGGCATTCAGCGGTGGGTTGAAGGTTTTTATACGGTCGAGCAGTGCCCGGGTCAGTGCTTCGCTGGTCAGGTCGCCAGCGTCCATCACCCGCACCAGTTCATCAGCGGTACAGTAGTGCAGTGGTTGACTCATGAACGTCTCTCTGCGGTCTGGTGTCGGGCTGCCGGGGTGTCAATCTAACTGATCACGCCAGCGTTTGTGGTGTACCTGCTCCTTTATAGCGTCAATGATCTCGATCGTCAGGTTGATCAATACCTCATTGTCCTGGCGCTGAGGCAATTCGGTATCATTGGTGCCCTTATGCATCAGTTTTTCCTGGTGATCCGGCAGAAAAACGTCCACCAGGTCGTTGATGAAGTCATGGTTGCGGCTGCTGGCCAGGTCTTCCAGAACCTGGTTGAGAACGTGGGCGGTGATGTCGCCAATGGCCTCTTCCATGGTTCCGCGTACCTGCTTGCCGAAGATGGGCAGCAGTTTCAGGCGTGAAATTTCAGGATTCTGGCGGATCGCATCGGAAATGCACTGCTCCATATACTGTCGCAGGGCGCCACGGTTGGGCACGTACCCCTGGGACGCCATATCGGCGACCCGGTCGGAAATCCAGCCGATAAGGATATCCTTGCGGGGATAGATAATGTTCTGATGAACCTTTTCCAGCAGCGGTGAGCCTTCACGCACTTCTTCCTGCATGCCCGACAGAACCTTGAGTACGATGCGGTCAGACAATTCCTCCATGAATGCCTCGTAATAGAACGCAAGAAACTGAAACACCCGGGTGCGAGTAAAATCGATGACGCCATAGCGATGCAGGCGATACACGATGCTGATAACACGCAGCACCCTCAGGAAACGCATGCCGCTGGTGGGTATACAGCCGAGAAGGTCATACCAGTGAATGAAGGGGTAGAAGTACCAGCGCTGATAGGTTCTGTGCCACACGGCCTCGGCCCAGCGCAAGAAAAACTCCGTCAGGAAGATGCTGACAAATATCAGATCGTAGAATATGAAATTTCGGTGAATCGGTTGGTAGACGTTGTAGAATGCCGGCAACTGCTGCTGGAAAAAATTCTGAATGCCTTCAAACTGATAGACGGAATCAAAAATAATCAGGGTCAGGTTGAGGATCAGCAAGCCAAGCATCAGAAAGTCGATGGCAAACCAGATGGTCTGGTGGCTTTTCTTGAGGTTCTCCCGATTTATGGTGAACATCCGCAGGTTGCAACTCCCGTAACGGCCTGGTTGTTTAACCACTGGGTTTTCGGAGCATTCAACGCTGCCCGTAATACCCGGAGCGTATTCTGGATCAGGTCAAAGGCACCATGAGTTCGTCCCTGGTCGCTGCTGACAACCCTGGACCCTTTGTGAATCATCCTGTTGGCGGAGATTCCGTAACAGATTAGCGTATTTGGACGTTCACGACGAACCTTGTCGTAGAGGGGGCGTTGAGCTCCCCGGGCACAAAAAAACCCGTCAGGGCTTCGTGGACCGGAGTGGAATTTGCAAATCAATCAAGCATCAGGACGCTACCGTACCTGCAACAGAGTCTTCGGGTTACTGGCATGGGCCGCGTTGTCGTTGACGCCGGTTGCGAGCCTTGCGGACCAGGTCGAGATTCGCATGGAGGGTGACTACCCCGGGTTACTCGACAACGCCAGGGCTTTCGTGGGGGACGTGGAAGATCACAGCCTGTCTTCCCTGCGCCGCTATGGGGATACCGTGGATGAACGCATCCGTCAGGCGCTGCGGGCCCTTGGTTACTACGACCCCACCATTGCCCGCAATATTCGGGACGAGGATCCCCCTGTGCTGGTCATGGAGGTGAGCCCGGGTGAGCCGGTGCGGGTGGTGTCCCGGGACGTTACCATTACCGGGCCGGCGCAGGATGATTCCCTGTTCATGGCAACCTTGCCCAAGCAGCCGGCTGTGGGCGACGTACTGAACCATGGCGCCTATGATTCCTTACGGCAAACCCTCAGCAACCGTGCATCCCGCCTTGGCTATTTTGATGGCACGTTCGAACAGCGCCGTCTGGAGGTGGACCCGGAAGCCCGTGAGGCGCGGATTTTCCTGCACTTTGCCAGTGGTGAGCGTTACCGTCTTGGTGACGTCACCTTCAACGAGGATCAGGTGTTCAAACAGTCGTTTCTTGAACGTTTCGTCCAGTTTGAACCGGGTACCCCGTACCATGCCGATGAGATCGCTGACCTGAGCGCCGACCTGACCAACAGCGGCTACTTTTCCCAGGCGCTGGTGACCGCGCCTCCGTCCGATGCCGAGGACGGGGTGATTCCGGTATCCGCCCGGGTCAGTGAGCGGGAACCCCGTTCCCTGGGGGCGGGTATCGGCTATTCCACCGATGTGGGGCCCCGCTTCCGGGGCAACTGGAAAGAGCACTGGATTAACCCTCAGGGGCATCAGCGTGGCGCCGATACAGAGTTGTCCGTGCCCCGCCAGAACATCACCGGCTGGTATGAAATACCGCTGGATCCGCCGATGACGGACTCAATGCGTTTTGGCGTCGGGTATCAACGCGAGGACATCGAGGATGTGCAGTCAGACCGCCTGACACTTGGCTCTCAATGGCGCCACCTGATGGACAACGACTGGACCCGGGTGCTGTCCCTGCGTTGGGAGCGGGAACGTTTCGATATCGGTAACGCGGAGTCTGGTACTACCCGGTTGCTGATGCCGGGGATCTCCCTGTCGAAGCTGCAGTCGGACTCGCCCATCGACCCTACCCACGGCTATCGTCTGCAGATGGATGTGACCGGCGGCTCCCGGGAACTCTTTTCAACGGTGGATGTGGCGCAGGTCACTACCCAGGCCAAGGGGCTGATCACCATTGCGGATGACCACCGATTCCTTGCCCGGGTTGAAGCGGGTGCCGTTGCCACCAATGATTTTTCCGACGTACCGCCTTCCCTGCGCTTTTTCACGGGTGGCGACCAGAGTGTTCGCGGCTATGGCTACGAAACCCTGACACCAAAGGACAGCTCCGGCACCGGGTTAGGGGGGCGTTACAAACTGGTGGGCAGTATCGAGTACCAGTATGAAGTGGTCGACAACTGGCGGGTGGCCGCGTTCATGGACGAGGGTAATGCCCTTGACCACCTGGATGAGCCCCTGGCCACAGGGGTGGGTGTGGGGGTTCGCTGGATCAGCCCGGTGGGCCCACTGCGCCTGGACATTGCCAGGGGCCTGGATGAGGAGTTTGGCGGTGGCTGGCGAATACACTTTTCCATGGGGCCGGAGTTATGAGCAGGCTGACCTCAGCCCTGAAAACCGGGCTTAAATGGTTGATTATCGCGCTGGCCATCGTTCTGCTGCTGGTGGTTCTGGTTATTTCCGCGGTGTTGGTGGCATTACGCTCCGATGTCGGCACGGCCTGGGTGCTGGATCAGATTCCCGGCCTGGAAACCACTGCGGCCAGCGGTTCTCTGCTGGGCGAATGGCAGGCAGAACACTTTGCCTGGCAGGGGTACGGGATAACGCTGGAGGTTGCCTCACCGGTGATTGACTGGTCGCCTACCTGCCTCTTTCGCAAGCATCTTTGTCTGGAGCGGCTGGAAGCAGCCTCGCTGGATGTGACCATGGCGCGCACCGCCGCCGAGTCGGAGTCGGACGGCGGTCCCGTGAATCTGCCGGATATCGCCCTGCCGCTGAATATTGATATCCGCTCCGTTGAGCTGGGGCCGTTCCATTACAACGGCACGCTGGTGTGGGATCAGCTGTCCCTGGCGGCCGGAGGTAGTGGCTCTGATTTCGAGATCCGTCAGTTCGACCTGAGCCGTGAAGACGTGGCAGTCACGCTGGATGGCCGGGTCGAAACCCGCGGTGACTGGCCCCTGGCTATCAACGTGGATCTGACCCTGCCGCCACCATCCGGTGACCGCTGGCGAATAAGGGGAGATTTGCGGGGCAGTGTCCGGGACCTGCGGGCCAGCCTGGTGTCATCCGGTTACCTGGATGCTCAGCTGGAGGCCGAGCTTGCACCTCTGGAGGCATCGCTGCCCGCCACTGTTGACCTGCGCTCCGATGCTTTCCTGGCGCTGGATACCCTGCCGGAAACCCTGACACTCAACGACTGGACGTTGACCGGGCGGGGCAACCTGGCCAATGGCTACCGGATAAGCTCCCGGGCCCGGTTGCCGGGGCAGCAGGGTCCGGTGGCTATGGATCTGTCCGGGCGGGTGACGCCAGAGGCGGCAAGAGATCTGCAACTGGTACTGAGCGGGCCGTCAGCGGCAGGTGAGGGCCAGGCCGAACTGACGGTGGATGGCGACGTGGCCTGGCAGGACGGACTGGAGGCGGAGGCGGACGTGACCATGGGGGCCTTCCCCTGGTATTCGCTGTTGCCCCAGGTTGAACCGCCACCGGTCACCATCCGTTCGCTCGACGCCAGCGGCCGCTTCGCCGGCAACCAGTACCAGGCCAGTCTGGATGTGGATGCCTCCGGTCCCATGGGAGAAGCGACCCTGGCCACCCGGTTGGATGGTGACCTGGAGTCGGTGCGTCTGACCGAGCTGACCATGACAACCGGCGCCGGGCAGTTGCAGGGTGATGCCGAGGTTGGTTTTGCCGGCCCGTTGAGCTGGCAGGCGGACCTGATGCTGGATTCGTTCAACCCCGGTTTCTGGGTGCCGCAGGCCACCGCCAGCATCAACGGCTCGGTTACGTCACGGGGACAACTGCAACCGGATGGTAATCCGGATTTTACCGCCCGTTGGGACCTGGAAGGGCAGTGGCGGGATGCACCTCTGCTGAGCCGGGGCGAAATTGAGGCAAAGTCCGGTCAGTGGCAGATACCTGAAGTACTTGCCAGCGTCGGCAACAACCGGCTGACCGCTTCGGGTGAGCTGCAGGACCCGCTGACCGGGTCCGGGCAGCTGTCAGTGCAGGGAACCTTGGAGCTGCCTGACCCCGGTGTCATTGTCCCGGGTCTGGCAGGGGAGATTGACGCTACCATTGACCTGAATGGCCCCATCCGGTTGCCCGGTGGCAATCTTGACCTGTCTGCAACCGGCGTTGCCTGGCAGGACCAGATCCGTATCGGGTCGCTGACGCTGGATGCGCAGCTGGATAAGTCGCAATCACTGGATGCCCGGCTGGAGGCTTCGTCCCTGAAGGCCGGAGGGCAGATGGTGGAGCAGCTGCAGGCTGACCTGGGGGGAACCCTGGACGATCACCGCCTGACGCTGTCGGTGCGACATCCCGAGGCCGTGGTGGATGCGGTTCTGGCTGGGGCCTGGCAATCCGTTAACGGTGGCCAGTGGCAGGGGCAACTAGCCAGTGGCGAGGTGGCGTTGACTGGCCCGGAGCAGACCTGGCAACTGGAAAACCCGGCACCGATCAACTACGTCGATCAGACCCTCACCGTGGGCGCCCATTGCTGGCGCTGGCAGGATAGTACCCTGTGCGCGGGGGAGCAGACCCTGCTGCCGGACACGGCCCTGAACCTGGAGATCAGCCAGCTTCCCGCCTCAACCCTGGCGCCCCTGATGCCGGAAAACGTCACCTGGACTGCCATGATCAATGGCACCCTGGACGTCGAGTTGGCGGAAGAGGGCCCCCGGGGCACGGTCCGGCTCAGTGCCGGCCCCGGTGACGTGGTGGTGGCGATGGACGACACAGAACAGACCCTGGACTATGAAACGCTGACGGCCACGCTGAACATGGAACCGAAAGCGGCAAATGTACAGCTGCGCCTGGATGGCCAGGACGTGGGGGCGCTGGCGGTGGACCTGTCTGTCGACCCCAATGCACCGGACCGGCCAACCACCGGGTCCTACAGTCTGGAGGGGTTTGACCTGGCCGTGGTGGGTGCCCTGCTCGACCTGGAGCAACTGGAGGGACAGGTTGCCGGTTCCGGGCGGCTGGAAGGCCCTTTGCTGGCGCCGCAGGTGTATGGTCAACTCAGGCTTGCCAACGGGCTGCTGGTGGATGAGAGAGTGCCCGTACCCATTCAGGACCTCACCCTGCAGGTGAACTTCAATGGCAGCCAGGCGGATCTCGAAGGCAACTGGCAGAGCAATGGCACCGGCACCGGAGAAATTGGCGGCAACGTGGACTGGACGGGTGATCCGCGGGTCACCATAACCCTGAAGGGGAACCGGTTGCCGCTGCACTACGAACCCTATGCCGATCTGGCGGTGTCTCCGGATCTGGAGATCCGGTTTATTGCCGGGGAACTGAGCATCGTCGGCCAGGTGGCGATACCCAGTGGCAGCATTGAAGTGCGCGAGCTGCCTGAGCAGGCGGTGAGCGTCTCGGAAGACGAGGTCATTGTCGGCGCGGAGGCCGAACAGGAGCCGCCACTGGCACTGGCCATGGACGTGACGGTGATCGTGGGCGAAGAGGAAGTGACCTTCAAGGGGTTTGGCGTAACCGGAGAACTGAAAGGCGAGCTGCAGATCGGTAACCAGATGGATACCCGGGGGGCACTGCGGATGGTCGATGGCCGCTATGCAGCCTTTGGTCAGGAGCTGGAACTGCGGCGTGCGCGACTGGTGTTTGTGGGACCCATCGGTGAGCCCTACGTGGACATTGAGGCCATCCGTCGGGTGGATGACGTGCTGGCCGGAATTCGTCTTTCCGGCCCGGCCCAGGAGCCGGAGACGACCATCTTCTCAGAGCCGCCCATGTCCCAGAATGAGGCCCTCTCGTACCTGGTGCTTGGGCGCCCGCTGCAGAGCCAGGGCGACCAGACTCAGGTCAGCCGTATGGCACTGTCACTGGGGCTGAAACAGGCCAGCGGGCTGACCAGAGGCATCGGCGAGGCTTTCGGCATACAGGATCTGACCCTGGAGGCGGAAGGCTCGGGTGAGGATTCGGCCGTCGTGGCCAGCGGTTACCTGACCGAAGACCTGAGTATCCGCTACGGTGTGGGGCTGTTCGAACCTGTCACAACCGTGGCCCTCCGCTACGACCTGGGGCGGTATTTCTACATTGAGGCGGCAAGCGGGCTGGCCTCGTCGCTGGATATCTTCTACAACCGGGATTTTTAGTGTCCCGCAGTAGGTCAGCTAATGAACCGCACGGGACACTAGCCAGCCGCCTCACCTGTGTACTTCGGGTTACCGCATGGTAAACGTTGCCTGGACCGTGGCGCTGATCTCCCGGGGGCCGACCTGGCTGACCGTATCCGCGACGGCGGAACTTTCCTGCATGCGCATCAGGACGGGCCCGCCCCCGGATGATTGCAGATTGAGTGATTTGATCTCACCACAGTCCATATCCAGCTGTTCCGCCGCAAACTGGCAGCGCTCCCGGGCATTTGCGATGGCCTTGGCAAGGGCTTCGCGTTGGAGTGTCTCTTCGTTGGAATGGAAAAACTGGTGCTGGCTGAGGTTGTAGTTCATGCCCAGATTCTGGGCTTTGGTCAGCACCCGGTTCAGCAGATTCAGGTCATGGATCTCGAAACTGACGGCTTGGCTGGCGACAGCGATGGTCCTGGGCTCGCCTGAGTCGCCATTGTCCCGCTGTGGGTAACGCTGGCGCTGGTACAGGTGGGCAGAGGCATCGCTGTAGTCCACCAGCTCACTACGGATCTCTGCAATGCTCTCCCGCCATTGTTCCATCACCGCCCGCACTTTACTGAGGGCCTGGTCGGAGTCTGTATTCTCGGCACTCACGGTGAAGTTGAGCCGGGCGCTGTCCGGTACATAGCGGACCTGCCCCTCGCCAGACAGGCTGACTTCCGCCGGGGCGGCCAGGGCATGCCCTGTCGGCATGGCGATCAGGGCGATCAGGGCAGGTCCGCAAAGCAGGCGTGTCAGGGAATTGGTCATCCTTTCTCTCCTTCTGGTGTCATGGCTGGTCCGGTTTCTCGGGTACATCCTCCCGGGTCAGTCGGGCCAGTTTCAGTTGTTCCGCGGTACGCACAAAGTCAGCGAAGATTCGTCGATGGGCACTATGGTAAAGCAGGTATTCAGGATGCCACTGCACGCCCATCAGCCACTGGCCATGGGTGTTCTCGATGGCCTGGACAAACAGGTCGTTGTCCAGGGCGCTGACCCGCAGCCCACGGCCCAGCCGTTTGATGGCCTGGCTGTGGATACGGTTGGCACCGATCCGTGGTGATCGCAGGATCCGGCCGAGACGGGTCGGTGCCACGATGCGCACACTTTGCAGCGGCAGCAGCAAGGGCCGGTGACGGGTATGTACGCGTAGTGGCGTGACGTCCTGGCACAGGGTGCCGCCCCGGAACACATTGATCAGCTGGGCGCCCCGGCAGATGCCGAACACCGGCAGGTGCAGCCGCTCCGCCTCCTGCAGGAGTCTCTGGTCGGTCTGATCACGGTGGTGGTTGTAACGCGCCTTGACCTGTTCGCCCTGGTCATACAGATCGGGATGAATGTGGGTTCCGCCGGACAGCAGGATGCCATCAAGCAGTGACACATCCACCTCGCTGCCCGGGCGAATGAAATAGGGGCGTGCGCCATACAGTCTCAGACCAAGGCTGATCAGCCGGTCGGAGGTGCGCCAGCGGGACGGGCTGCTGATGCCAATGGTGATGCCGGGAACCTTGGCTTCCTCATCGATCATCCGTTCAGACATAGCCCCGGTTCTCCAGCCACTGGTGGCAACGGGTGCGCCACGTACTGGTCAGGTTGCGGAAGGACAACAGCGTGCGGCTTTCCCGGAACAGGTCGTTCAGTTCCCGATGGTGGGCGGGGTGGGCCACGATCTGCTCCAGGATCACCCAGTCGTTCCAGACCGTGGAGAAATGCCAGCGGGGGTTGTCTATATCGCAGTCGGGCAGGCGGTAGTGCAGGGTTGGCCTGGACTTGATCCGCGGGTCATCGACGTACTCGGCCAGTAAGGCCGGATCCAGGTGCGCAAATAATGGAAGCAGGTCCAGCGCCCGGTTGCGGGTGGGGTTGTCTTCCAGGTAATCGCGCATCAGGCCTTCAAGGTCCGGTGAGTAGTCCGCTGCCACCAGACGATCAACATACCGGCCGGCCCAGGGTTCGATATAGGTGGTCAGCTTACGGCTGAAGTCCAGTTGATGCCGGCTTTTCAGCCAGTCATACAGCGCGGCAAAGGTCTGCAGGTAGCGCCGCAGGGTATCGGCTTCGAGATCGGGCAGCTCGGGGTTGAGCTGCAGGCCGAACGCATAGACCATGGCTTCCCGGCTGCCCACGGCGCCGGCTTCCCGCAGCTGGTCAGAAAGCGTTTCGATGGCCTCCAGCTGGTCAAAGGGCACCGGCGGCGAGATGATCTCGAGGGGCACCAGTCGCTCAGCGGCATAGTCGATCATGTCCATGGCATGGCCGCCGAGTTCCCGCAGGGACTCCGGCACCCGCTCGTCCTGAAGGTCCAGATCCTTGATGGGGGCGGAGTCCAGTTCAACGGTAAACTCGCCAAGGGCGGTTTCCACCCTGCTGACGTAACGACCGGTACTGCTGGCGGCGCCCTCCAGGATGCGTGCAGTGAGCGATACCAGCTCTTCATACCCCAGGCCCGATATCTCGATCTCGACACCCACCCTGCGAGTATCTCCCTCCCGGGTGGTCATGACGTCGGGCATCCGGCAGCGTTTGGGCATGGGTGTGATTCCCCCTGGTATCGGTTAAGGCAAATGAGTTGGCGCCAGGTATGGCGCCAATGTAACAGGTTGATTGACGAGAGCGTTTTTCGGCACCGCCGTGTCATTTTGAGCATGCCGGGGTTTACACTGGATAAAATACTGTATAAAGTTTGAGTTACTGTATATAACCCCAGCATCGGCAGACGACCTTGTTCAGCCATTGTGCCGGAAAAAGGCCGGGGCAGGGAACGGCCACAGGGCCACAGGAGAGAGAAAGCGATGAAACTGACAGCAAGACAGAGCCAGGTACTGGACATCATCCGTCGTTACGTGGATGAAACCGGTTATCCGCCCACCCGGGCGGAAATCGCCCTGGAGCTGGGCTTCCGGTCCGCCAATGCGGCTGAGGAGCATCTTCGCGCACTGGCCCGCAAGGGGGCCATCGAGATGGTGCCCGGCACCAGCCGGGGTATCCGGCTGCCAGAGGTCGAGGAAGATCCCGGCCTGCCGGTTATCGGTCAGGTAGCAGCGGGTAATCCCATTCTGGCCCAGGAAAATATTGAGGATTACTGCACCCTCAAACCGGAATTCTTCACCCCGTCAGCGGATTACCTCCTGCGGGTGCGCGGTATGAGCATGAAGGACATCGGCATTCTGGACGGCGACCTGCTGGCGGTCCATCGCACCCAGGACGTTCACAACGGCCAGGTGGTGGTGGCCCGGGTGGGCGAGGAAGTGACGGTGAAGCGGTTCCGCCGTGAAGGCGCCGAGGTTCGCCTGATGGCCGAGAACGAGGAGTTTGACCCCATTGTGGTAGACCTGCAAGAGCAGGAACTGGTGATCGAGGGGCTCGGGGTTGGCGTGATTCGCCGTTCCGATCTTCAAAAGGTGCACTAGTGTCCCACCTGGCTGACGAATTGACCAGACGAAACACAGGGCAGCCAGGCGGACAACAAGGTGTCGCCAGCAGTAAATTTGGGAGGAAGTCATGGAACAGTTGGGTTTGAGCATGAATGCCGGGGCAGCAACAGCCGCCGCCACGGCACTGGCCCCAGAGCCGGCAGCATCGGTCCGGCGGCAGCCAGCGGAAGCGTTACCGGCTTGCCGGCCCGGTTATGACGTGGCACGCAAGGGCGACGACAACCACACCGAAGCGGAAGACCGTCGGGGCAATGTCACGGAAGTGATCATGCCGCCGGGCCAGGTGGAGAATTTCCAGTTGCTGCTGCCTATGCTGACGCAGTTGAATCGGGAGCGTCGCTGGCTGGCGTGGATTGATCCGCCGCAGGAGCTGGTCAGCAAGTGGCAGACCATGCATGGCATCGTGGCCAGTGAGCTGCTGGTGTTGCGCTCGACCCGGGATTATTCGGCCTATGAACTGGCTGAGAGAGCCCTGGGTGCGGGTACCTGCCATGCCGTCGTGATGTGGACCAGTCGCCTGTCCAGCAGGGCTTTTGGTGCGCTGGAGCAGGCGTCGGCCAGGGGGCAAAGCCACGGGGTCATTCTCAGGACGCGCTGATCGCGTTGCCTGACGACTGACTCTGTGTGCCTACCGGGTGGTTGCGTCATAGTCCCGGACACCAGCTGTTGAAGGGGCCCGGAAACAATCCCGCATCCGGTCAGTGAAGTGTGTGGTGAGCCTGGGGCTCGAAGTCTTCCAGGTCGGCTTCTTCCCACTCGACGGCGTCGTTGATCTGTCCCACCGCCTGAATGCCAGCATCGATCATGGATCTGGCCACGGTCATATCCCGGTTTTCCATCATCTCCCGGGCTTCCTGGGAAAAAGAGATCCGGACCAGCGGTGCGGAATCGTCGTCCACGCGCTTGAGGGCGTAGTCGCCGTCGCTCAGTTGTACGATTTCAAAGAATGAAGGTGACATAGAATCCTTACTTCAGGCGTGGGTGACGAGTTACCACTCGGCGTGTCGTTCACCCAGGTCAGTAACAAATGATTTCATGGCTGCCAGTGTCTCAAGCAGGCCCTCCGCGGAACGGTCGGGGCCTGAGGCAGCCGATACCGCAATAATGTTTTCTTCCGATACCGTCTTCTGCTGCTTTGGCGGCTGGCTCTGGGACAGCGCCAGCTGCTCCAGATGTTGCCACCAGCTACCCGGTTCTCGGGATACCTCGGCCAGCATCTCGGCGTCCGGTGTGCCTGGGATCAGGGCAATCAGGTCTTCCGGCGATGTCGGCATGGCCTGTTTTTCCTGGTGATAGCGGGCAATCAGAACCAGCAACAGTTGCCGCGCACGCAGGGAAAGTTCCATTGCACCCTGCAGGCAGGCTTCCCGCTCGGTGGCAGAGGCCTGGTCCCGGGACAAGGCAGCCAGCTGGCCGGCCAGATAGATTTTCTGTGATACCAGGGATTGCCATTGTGCAGACATGGCGTGCCAATCCTCATCCGGCGTGATTATTCGGTTAACCTCCTACTATACCAGAACTGGCGTCCGGATTCTTCCGCCAAACGGGCAAAATGCCGGTCCGGGGAGGGCGTGACCGATCAGGACTTTTGCGGATACTCCCCTGTATACTTCTGGAAAGCCTCTGCAATGTGACCGTGGAGAATCTGATGTCCGATGAAGCCAATGAGGCGCTGGCACGCCTTGATGATCGTATCGCCGAACTGCAACAGGCCCTGCAGGACAGTGACTGGCAGCGACTGGGAGAGCTGAACGGTGACGTGCGCGCCCTGATTGATCCGGTAATGGCGGCTCTGGAACAGCGGCAGTTGTCAGCGACGGCTGTCCAGGAGCGGCTGGGGAAGCTTGACACCTTTGTAAAAGAGGCCGACGGCGCTGCCCGTGAGGCAAGGCAGGAAGCCAGGGAGGCGCTGGAGCAGGTTGGCCAGAATCGCAAGGCCGCGAATGCCTACGCCAGGGTGTCACACCCCAAAAAATAGACCTTTTCCCGGGTTTTCGCCGGCAGGGTGGCCCGATCCCGACAGATGGGATGCATCCGAATCGGGCCCAACCGGTTGCGTCATAAAATTGACTCTCTCCTGTTTAAGGTCTTAAATACCGCACAAACAACCAATGCCATTAAGGACTGTTCACAGAGCAGTTCATCGGGCGCAAACGCTGGGCTGACCAAGAGATTCCTTCTGCATGTCGATGACCGATACTGTGCTGGTGTTGAGCAAGGACGCGTCACGGGCTAAAGATCTGAAAACCATTCTTGAATTTGTCGGAGAGGCGTCCGTACTGGACGATGGACCTTCCCGTGAAGTGTTGGCCGGTGGTGACGATCAGGACTTCGCCAGCCTGGGTATGGCAATTGTCGCCCCTGTTGATGATGGCCAGGCCCGCACGGATATTGAAATGGTCTGCAACGCCGATCCGGGCTTACCCATACTGGTGGTGGGAAACCCTGACCTGGAGTCGCTGGAGGAGGGCTGCCAGGCGCGGGTGATTGCACGGCTGGAATGGCCCCCCAACTACACCAAGTTCGTGGATTCCCTTTACCGTGCCCAGATCTACCGTGACCAGTACCAGCGAAGCCGGGGCCAGGGCCACAGCCAGCAGCGGGGTATCATGCTATTCCGTTCCCTGGTGGGGACCTCCCGCAGTATCAAGGGCGTGCGGGAATTGATGGCCCAGGTGGCGGACAAGGACGTGAGCGTTCTGATTACCGGCGAGTCCGGCACCGGCAAGGAAGTGGTGGCCCGTAATCTCCACTACCATTCGCCCCGCAGGGACCGGCCCTTCGTGCCCGTCAACTGCGGGGCAATACCGGCCGAGTTGCTGGAAAGTGAGCTGTTTGGCCACGAGAAGGGGGCCTTTACCGGGGCGATTACGGCCAGGGTAGGGCGGTTTGAGCTCGCGGAGGGGGGGACCCTGTTCCTGGATGAGATCGGTGATATGCCGCTCAACATGCAGGTGAAGATCCTTCGTGTGTTGCAGGAACGCACGTTCGAAAAGGTGGGCAGCAACCGGACCCAGACTGCGGATGTGCGGGTGGTCGCCGCTACCCACAAGAACCTTGAAGACATGATCGAGAACGGCGACTTCCGCGAGGACCTCTACTACCGGCTGAACGTCTTTCCCATCGAGATGCCGGCGCTGCGGGAGCGGTCGGAGGACATTCCGCTGCTGATCAATGAACTGGTTGCACGGATGGAGAAGGAGAAACGGGGCTCGTTGCGTCTGAATTCCGCCGCTATCCTCAGCCTGTGCCGCCATAGCTGGCCTGGTAACGTCCGGGAGCTGGCGAATCTGGTGGAGCGACTGGCGATCATGCATCCATTCGGGGTGATTGGTGTGCAGGAACTGCCGAAGAAGTTCCGCTACGTGGACGACTACGATGAGAGCCCCGTGATGGAAGAGAGTGGCATGCCGTCCGGCGTTCCCGGGCTGGTGGGTATGGATGCCCCGGCATTGCTGCCGGTCAACGGCATTGATCTGAAGGACTACCTCTCGAACCTGGAAAAACAGCTGATACAGCAGGCCCTGGATGAAACCAACGGCGTGGTGGCCCGGGCCGCGGAGAAGCTAAGGATTCGTCGCACCACCCTGGTGGAAAAGGTTCGCAAGTATGGTCTGCGGGAAGAGGAAGAAGGCTGACGGTTTTCTGTCGGCTTCTTCCGGTCCATCAGCATGATCGTCAGTTCTTCATTCCTACCTGTTGTAATTAAAGAAGAAAATTAACCTGGCATGGCTTCTGCTTTACCCTCCCTGAATCATTACATCATGGTCAGGGGGAAGCATGAGACAGTTCCAGACGGCAATACCTGCCTCCCGGTCCCGGGATTCCGGTTCCGTAGCGGATGCGAATGCGGCGGCTGAAGCCAACGACAAGGTAACCGCACTGTTTCCGCCGCAGGATGACGATGCCGCTGTCGATACCGCGCTGGATCTGTTCAACCAGATGTCGCGGCAGATTACCGATTCCTACCGCACCCTCGAATCCCGCGTGAACCAGTTGTCCGGCGAACTGACGGCGGAAACCCGTCAGCGTCAGCATGAGCTGGAAGAGAAGGAGCGTCTGGCGGACCGGCTTTCCACCCTGCTGTCGGCGTTGCCCGCCGGTGTCATCGTCCTGGACAGCCAGGGTGCGGTGGCCCAGTGCAATCCGGCTGCTGTCGCCCTGTTGGGCGAGCCACTTGAAGGCGAGCGCTGGGTCAGCGTGATCCAGCGGTGTTTTGCCCCCCGTCGCGACGATGGTCATGAGGTGTCCCTGAAAGATGGCCGCCGCGTGAGTATCGAAATACGCACCATGGAGAACGAACCGGGTCAGTTGATCCTGCTCACCGATCTCACCGAAACCCGTCAGCTGCAGTCCCAGCTGGCTCATGCCCAACGGCTGTCTGCCATGGGGCGGATGGTGGCCTCGCTGGCGCATCAGATTCGTACGCCGCTGTCGGCCGCGATCCTCTACGGTGGTCACCTGTCACAGCCGGATCTGGACGAGGAGCTGCGCCAGCGTTGCGCCAGTCGCCTGATGTCGCGACTGACCCATCTGGAATCCCAGGTGCGGGACATGCTGACCTTTGCCCGGGGCGAAACCCGGCTGGCGGAGAAGCTGTCCTCGGAGCAGGTTGAGGAAGGCCTTCAGGCAGCCGTCGATGGTCTCAGCCTGGCTGATGAGCAGCAGGTGACTGTGACGGCGGAAGGGCCTGTTGTGCCGGTCATGTGCAACCGCGAGGCGCTGGTGGGGGCCTGCATCAACCTGGTCAACAACAGTCTTGAAGCGGGTGCCAGCCGGGTTGCCCTGACACTGGTGGGCACCCGCGACGAACTCGAGATTGCCGTGGTGGATGATGGCCCCGGCTTTCCCCAGGACAAGGTGAACGAGCTGATGGAAGCCTTCTATACCACCAAATCCCACGGTACCGGCCTGGGGCTGGCTGTGGTGCAGGCGGTGGTCAAGGCTCACAACGGACAATTCAGCCTGGCTGCCATGCCCCGGGGCGGCGCTTGCGCGTCGATCCGGTTGCCCGCGGCCCGTAACACCGTAAACCATTCGAACACACAATCCTGACTGCAGGATAGGCGGAGGACGTCATGGCGCGACCCCAGATTCTGATTGTTGAAGATGACCACGACCTGCGCGAAGCACTGGTCACGACCCTTGAGTTGGCCAAATTCCGGGTGCGTGAAGCCGCTTCCGGTGAAAAGGCCCTGGAAGAACTGGCGAAGGGGCCCGTGGACATGGTGGTCAGCGATGTGAACATGCCGGGCATGTCTGGCCATGACCTGCTGGCGGAAGTGCTGAAAGCCTACCCCGGCCTGCCGATGATGCTGATTACCGCCTACGGCCAGATCAGCGATGCAGTGAACGCCATGCAGACCGGCGCCATTGATTACCTGGTCAAGCCGTTCGAGCCCCAGGTGTTGGTAGAGGCCGTGGAGAAGGTTGTCGGCGCGGGTGCGAAGCGCGGGCGCCGTGGCGACGAGCCAGTCGCCGAAGACCCGATCAGCACTCGCCTGTTCCAGCTGGCGAAGAAGGTGGCAGCCAGCGACTCCACGGTCATGATCTCCGGCGAGAGCGGCACCGGCAAGGAAGTGCTGGCACGGTTTATCCACCAGAATTCCAGTCGCAGTGACCAGCCCTTTGTGGCTATCAATTGCGCGGCCATTCCCGAGAACATGCTGGAGGCCATCCTGTTTGGCCATGAAAAAGGGGCGTTCACCGGCGCGCACGCTTCATCGCCTGGCAAGTTCGAGCAGGCCAATGGTGGCACCATACTGTTGGACGAGATTTCCGAGATGGACCTCGGCCTGCAGTCCAAGCTGCTGCGGGTACTGCAGGAGCGCGAAGTGGAGCGGGTCGGCGGTCGCCGCACCATTTCCCTGGATGTTCGGGTGCTGGCGACGACCAACCGTGATCTCGCGGACTATGTCAGGGAAGGTAAATTCCGGGAAGACCTCTACTATCGCCTGAGTGTGTTACCCATGCACTGGCACCCCCTGCGCGACCGGCCGAAAGATATCCTGCCGCTGGCGGATCACCTGCTGCGTCAACATAGCCGCAAGATGAAACTCAGCGGCGTCAGCCTGGGCCCGGGCGCCCGTCAGGCGCTGCGTAATCACCGCTGGCCCGGCAATGTGCGGGAGCTGGATAATGCGATCCAACGGGCGCTGGTGCTGCACCAGGGCGCCGAAATCCAGGCGGAAGACCTCTGTCTTGATATGGGGATTACCGGTCTCGATACGTCATCGTCGCCTGCGGTGTCGGCCCCTCAGCCGCAGCCAGGCCAGGCCGAGCCGGCCTTTGCCGGAACTGGTACTGAGGCAACCGCAACCAGGGACGAGACGGTATCGGGCGTGGCTGATGCTGATGACGATGGCGGATCCCTGGGTGATGAAATCCGGCGCCGTGAGTTCCGCATCATCATTGACACCCTGAAGCGGGAGCGGGGCCGTCGTAACCGCGCCGCGGAGCAACTCGGCATCAGCCCGCGAACCCTGCGCTACAAGCTCGCACAGATGCGGGACTCGGGTATCGACCTGGATGCGGAGCTGGCCATGGCCAGTTAACGTCCCCGCCAAATGGTCTTCTCACATCGGCGCCTTCGGGCGCCGTTTTTATTTTTGGCCAAGGGGGCGATGCGGGAGTTGAAGGCTCCCGCCCATTCCCGTCAAAAAGCCGACAGGCGCCGTAACACTCCCCTTTAAATAACTTTTAATCTGTTGTAATTAAAGATAAAAATAAAAGTGGTCAGGACTTTGCATTCACCGACACCAGACAATCTTTTCGCCTGACTGCCACGTCCGGTAGCGGGCACCGGAAACGTTTTCGGGAATCGGGAGACAAGCCATGGTCCAGCGAGCCGACATTAATAGCGTTCTCTCAGAGATGCGTAACATGCGCGCCCAGATGAACCAGCGCATGGACAATGACCTTGCGATCAAGGGTCAGGTGGACAAGCCGTCAGGCCCGGAAAAGGTCCGTGAGACGCCGGGGTTTGGTGACATGCTGAGCCAGGCGGTGGACAAGGTGAACGACCTGCAGTCGACCACAGGCGAGATGCGCACCGCCTACGAGCAGGGCGACCCGAACGTGGATATCACCCAGGTGATGATAGCGTCGCAGAAATCATCGGTTGCTTTCGAAGGTCTGAGCCAGGTGCGTAACCGGGTTGTGCGGGCCTACGAAGACATTATGAACATGCCTATTTAACGCCTCGAGTTAGCCACGGAGCAACGACATGGCCAGTGTATCCGCAGACGCCACCTCCAACGAATTGACCACTACCGGTGGAGAGGAGGAAAACGAAAGCAGCAGCCCGCTGATGTTCGGCTTCAACCGCCTGAATCTGCTGCGCCAGATCGGGCTGATGGTCGGTCTGGCGGCCAGCGTGGCCCTGGGCGTTGCCGTGGTGTTGTGGGCCCAGGAGCCCAACTACCAGCCGGTTCTTGGCGACTTGTCGAGCTACAACCCGCAGGATGTTTCCAGCATTCTTGACCAGAGTGGCATCCAGTATCGCATGGATCCCCGATCCGGCGCGTTGCTGGTGGCTTCCGATGACGTCTATAACGCGCGCCTGAAGCTGGCCGCCGAGGGTGTCACCGACAAGGAAACCATGGGCTATGAGCTGCTGGACCAGGACCAGGGTTTGGGAACGTCGCAGTTCATGGAAACCATCAGCTTCCGTCGTGGCCTGGAAGGCGAGCTGGCGCGGACCATCAGCAGCATGCGCAGTGTGAAATCAGCCCGCGTGCATCTGGCGATCCCGGAACGGTCCGTGTTTGTTCGGGACGCGCGGGAGCCCAGTGCTTCTGTGTTCCTGAACCTGTTTGCCGGGCGTCGTATCGAGCAGGAGCAGATCAACGCCATCGTCAATCTGGTGGCTGGCAGTGTGCCGGAGATGAATCGTGAAAAGGTCACCGTGGTCGATCAGAATGGCAACCTGCTGACCGGCCGGGACGATGACAGCGAACGTCAGGATATGCAGGAACAGTATCAGTACACCTCACAGGTGGAAGAACGGCTCACCAAGCGTGTCGCGTCCATGATCAGTCCGATTGTCGGTGACAGCCGGTTCCGCGCGGAAGTGAGTGCCGACCTGGATTTCTCGTCGGTGGAGCAGGCGGAAGAACTCTTCAACCCCGAGCAGCAGTCGGTTCGCAGCGAGCGGGAGATGTCCGAGCAGCGCGCCTTCGGTGCCCAGGGTGGCATCCCCGGCGCCCTGTCCAACCAGCCTCCGGGCGAGGCCGTGGTGCCGGAACAGGCAGGCGCCGGCGAGGGTGAAGACGGTGAAGCTCCCGCCCAGCCGGTGGATATCCGCCGCGAAAGTACCCGCAACTACGAGATTGACCGCACTGTCAGCTATATCCGTCAGGCCCAGGGCGATGTGAAGAGACTGACCGTTGCTGTGGCGGTGGACGACAAGCGGGTGGTGAACCCGGAGACCGGTGAGGTTTCCTTCGAGCCCTGGCCGGAGCAGGAACTGCAACGCCTCAATATGCTGGTGCGTGACGCTGTCGGTTATTCGGCAGCCAGGGGTGATAGTGTTACCGTGATGAATACAGCCTTTGCACCGGAAGAGGAAGTTCAGTTCGAGGCGCCGGGCTTCTGGGAACAACCCTGGTTCTGGAACCTGATGAAGCAGGTGCTTGCCGGTATTGTCATCCTGGCGTTGGTGCTGGGGCTGTTGCGGCCGGTACTGAAGAGCATCTCCGGTGGTGGCCGTCGGGATTCCGGCATGGATGAGGATGGCGTGCGCGGTTCCTACGACGACCTGGGCGGCATGGGCGGCGACAAGGCCCTGGCCGATGCCATGGGCGGGCAGGACGAGTTGCTGTTGCCCGGCGCCACAGACAGCTATGATAGGCATCTGAACGCATTGAAAGGGCTGATTGCCGAAGACCCCGCCCGGGTTGCTCAGGTAATGCGCCAGTGGGTGAATATCGATGAGTGAAGAAAACCGGCAAGACGGTGATGGCAAGCAGCTTCGCCGCAAGATTCCCCGGGTCGAGCAGGCGGCTATCCTGCTGATGTCCCTGGGGGAGTCTGATGCGGCGGAGATCCTCAAGCATATGGGGCCCAAGGAAGTTCAGCGGGTGGGCGTTGCCATGGCCCAGATGAAGGATGTCAGCAAGGAGGAAGTCTCCTTCGTAATGAACGAATTCGTGGACGCCGTGGGCACCCAGACCGGCCTGGGCGTGGGCAACGACGATTACATCCGCACCATGCTGACCCAGGCCCTGGGGGACGACAAGGCGGCAAGCCTGATCGACCGTATCCTGATTGGTGGCAACACCACCGGCCTGGACACCCTCAAGTGGATGGAGCCCCGGGCCGTGGGCGATATCATTCGTTACGAACACCCACAGATACAGGCCATCGTTATCTCGTACCTCGACCCGGACCAGGCCGCCGAGATTCTCGCCACCCTGGACGACAAGGTACGCCTGGACGTGATGATGAGGGTGTCGACCCTGGAAAGCATTCAGCCCCAGGCCCTGCAGGAGCTCAACGACATCCTCGAGAAACAGTTCTCCGGCGGCTCAGCCGCACAGACCAGCCGTATCGGGGGGGTCAAACGGGCGGCGGACATCATGAACTTCATGGATCGATCCATCGAGGGTGGCCTGATGGACTCCATCAAGGATATGGATCCGGACCTGGCGTCCACCATTGAAGACCTGATGTTCGTGTTCGACAACCTCACTGAAATTGATGACCGGGGCATTCAGGCGCTGTTGCGTGAGGTGTCCTCGGAGGTGCTGGTGGTGGCACTGAAAGGTGCCGATGACGGCGTCAAGGACAAGATTTTCAAGAATATGTCCAAGCGTGCCGCCGAGTTGCTGCAGGATGACCTCGAGGCCAAGGGCCCGGTGCGGGTCAGCGAAGTGGAAGCCGCCCAGAAGGATATCATCACCATTGCCCGCCGCATGGCCGAGGCGGGTGAAATTACCCTCGGCGGTGCCGGCGAAGAAATGATGTGATGAGCGATTCTCGTCGACGTGACCGTATCCCCCCGGAAGAGCTCAGCGCCTGGGAGCGCTGGGAATTGCCCCTGCTGGACGAGGGGGGCAACGAGGTGCCCCGGGAGGAGGAACGCGACGTCAAGCCGCTGACGGCTGCCGATATTGAGGCCATTCGCCAGTCCGCCTGGGAAGAAGGCCTCCAGGAAGGGCGGCAGGCGGGCCACGAAGAAGGTCTGAAACAGGGTCTTGAGGAAGGCCGCGAACGTGGTTACGAGGAAGGCCGGCAAACCGGTGAGCGGGAAGGCCGCGAGCAGGCGGAATCTGAGACCCGTTCACAGGTCGACGAAAAACTGACACAGCTGGAATCGGTCATGGGCGAGTTGCTGGCCCCCATCGAGCGGCACCAGGATGAGCTGGAGTCGGCGTTGGTCAACCTGGCCACGGTGCTCGCCCGTGCCGTTATCTATCGCGAACTGACCGTGGATTCCTCACAGATCGCCCGTGTGGTGACCGATGCGGTGAACAGTCTGCCACCCACCCGCGAAAACGTGCGTATCCGTATTCATCCCTCCGACGCCGAGTGGGTCCGGGAAGCGGCTGCCCGGCTGGAAGCGGAGGCGACTGTTACCGAGGACGACAGCATCCTGGCGGGCGGCTGCAAGGTGGAAACCCGGCATTCACTGGTGGACTACACCGTGGAGAAGCGATTCCAGAAGGCCGTGCAGTCAATGCTGGAACAGCAGTTCGGGGCGGCCTCGCCCGGCGAGAGTGAGGAGCTTGAATCGGTGATGGGCGACCTCTCCGATTTCCACCGTGATGTGCTGGACGAACCGGGAGAATCGGACGATGACCCGCAGCCTGGCTGAACGACTTCAGCAACTCACCACCAATGTACCGCGGCAACCGCAGCCGGAACTGTCCGGGCGCCTTACCCGAATGGTTGGCCTGACCCTGGAGTGCGTTGGCTGCCCGATGGTAGTGGGCGACCGCTGCCTGATCCAGGGCCAGGACAGCGCCACCGTGGAAGCCGAGGTGGTGGGTTTCGAGGATGATCGGGTTTATCTCATGCCCCTGTCCGCCATCGACGGGTTGCGCCCTGGTGCGCGTGTGCTGCCCCTCTCTGCCGCCAGCCGGGTGCCGGTAGGCAACGGGCTGCTTGGCCGGGTAGTCAACGGCAATGGTGAACCTCTCGACGAGAAGGGCTCCCTGGATGTGGAAGCCCGGGTCCCCCTGACGGGCGATATCATCAACCCTCTCAACCGGGCGCCGGTCCGTACGTCCATGGATGTGGGCATTCGTTCCATCAATGCCTTGCTGACAGTCGGCCAGGGCCAGCGCCTGGGGCTGTTTGCCGGCAGCGGGGTGGGCAAGAGTGTGTTGCTGGGCATGATGACCCGCTTCACCGACGCCGACATTACCGTGGTCGGCCTGATTGGCGAACGGGGCCGCGAGGTGAAGGAATTCATCGAGGACATCCTCGGCGACGAGGGCCTGGCTCGTTCTGTTGTGGTGGCGTCGCCGGCTGACGACTCGCCGCTGATGCGGCTGCGGGCGGCCATGCTCACCACCCGGATTGCGGAATACTACCGCGACCAGGGCAAACGCGTGCTGTTGTTGATGGATTCCTTGACCCGCTATGCCCAGGCGCAACGGGAAATTGCCCTGGCGGTAGGGGAGCCCCCCGCCACCAAGGGCTACCCGCCTTCTGTCTTCGCCAAGCTGCCACAACTGGTGGAGCGCACGGGTAACGGCAAGCCCGGCGGTGGGTCCATTACCGCGTTCTACACGGTGCTGACGGAGGGGGATGACCAGCAGGATCCGGTGGCGGACTCCGCCCGTGCCATCCTCGACGGGCATATTGTGCTGTCCCGCCGGCTGGCGGAAGAGGGGCACTACCCGGCCATTGATGTGGAAGCATCGGTCAGCCGGGTCATGCCCCATGTCACCGAGAAGGATCACTTTGCCCGGGCCCAGCGTTTCAAGCAGGTCTATTCCCGTTACCAGCAGGCGCGGGACCTGATCAGCGTGGGTGCCTATGTGAAGGGCTCGGATCCGGAAACCGATTTTGCCATCCGTCACATCGATCGTATGCGGGACTTTCTGCAGCAGGGGCTGAACGAGGCCTCGCCCTTCCGTGATTCGGTGGACCAGTTGCTTGCGCTGATGCCGGAGCAGGTACCCAGGCAAGGGGCAGACAAGTCCCGCACCGGGAGTAGTCAATGACAGTGCGTTCACAACGGCTGCAGGTGGTACTCTCCCTCGAGGAACGCAAGGAGCAGCAGGCCCTGGATGTCATGAACGAGGTTCGCACCCAGTGGCAGACGGAGCAGGACCGGCTGGAGGAGTTACAGCGTTATCAGCAGGAATATCATCAGCAGATGCGCAGCCAGCAGCAGGGGACTGTGCCCGTTACCCGGCTGCAGGGGTGGCAGAATTTCATCGCCCGTCTCAACACGCTGATCGGCGATCAGCAAACGCGGGTTGCCCGGGCTGCCGAGCGTCTGGAGCAGGCCAGGCAGCAATGGCAACAAGCCTGGGAGCGCCGTCGGGGTATGGAGAAGTACATCGAGACCTGCCGCGCCCAGGAACAGAGGGACCGGGATCAGGCGGAACAGAAACAGGCCGATGAAGCCGCCATGCGCCAGTTTTCCCGCCGTCGTCCGTGACTGCGGGAGTGTGCTCCAGGCGCCGATGCTAGCGGTTGTTCTCCGTCGTCATTCTGCTGCAATACAAATCCGCATCCATTGACTATCCTGAAGGGGCGAAACTCTCCCGGCCCTTATTGTGTGGAGGAAATCTATGCCGGTGAATACCCGACGCAGTGACGATGGGCAAACGCGGATCATCGCTATCGAAGGCCGTTTCGACTTCAGTACGCATCAGGCATTCCGTGACGCCTATGAGACAAATTCCGAGGGCGTGCGGCACTGGGTGGTAGACATGTCCGATACCACCTATCTGGACAGTTCCGCCCTGGGCATGTTGCTGCTGCTGCGGGATTTTGCCGGTGGCGATAACGCCAGCATCCGCATCGAAAACTGCAACAGCGACGTCCGCCGTATCCTGACCATTTCCAATTTCGAGCAGCTGTTCTCCATACGTTGAGCTGGCCGCCTAGTGCTTACAGGTTCTGCCACAACCGTGAGAGGATTGCCCGTGACGGATTCCGCAAAACCCAGGCCCCTGCGATTGCTGATTGCCGATGACAGCAACACCGACCGGCTGATACTCCAGGCAATCCTGACCAGGCAGGGGCACGACGTTCAGGCAGCCGGGGATGGTCAGGAGGCACTGGAACTCTATGAGTCATGGCAGCCCGACATGGCATTGCTGGATGTCATGATGCCCCGGCTTGATGGGGTTGAGGCAGCCCGGCGTATCAAGGCGCTGGCCGGTGAGCGACTGGTGCCGGTGATATTCCTGACCTCCCTGTCCGACTCCGATGCTCTGGCGCAGTGCCTGGAGTCCGGTGGCGACGACTTCCTGCCCAAACCCTATAACCCGGTTATTATCCAGGCCAAGCTGGGCGCCTTCGATCGCATGCGGCGCATGCACGAGACGCTGACCCGGCAGCGAGACCTGATACGCGAGCGTAACGAACAGCTGCTGGCGGAGCAGGTGACGGCCCGTCGGGTGTTCGACAATATTGCCCACACCGGCTGCCTGGATGCAGCCAGTATTCGTTATCACGCCTCGCCCCTGTCGGTGTTCAATGGTGACATCCTGTTTGCGTGCCCAAGACCGGCCGGGGGCATGCACCTGTTGGTCGGGGATTTCACCGGCCATGGTCTGCCTGCGGCCATTGGCGCCCTGCCTGTCGCCGAGATTTTCTATGGCATGACCAGCAAGGGTTTCAGTGGTCCGGACGTGCTGCGGGAGCTGAACCAGAAACTGGTCCGAATTCTGCCCACCGGGATGTTCTGCTGTGCCTGTTTCGTGGAGGTGGATTTTCGTGAGGGTCATGTCCGTGTCTGGAACGGTGGCCTGCCGGACGGTTTCATTCTGCGTAATGACGGCACCCGGCAGGCCCTGGCGTCAACCAGTCTGCCCCTGGGTGTGCTGGCGCCGGAACGTTTTGCCACCCCCATGGCGGAATACCCGGTCTGGCCCGGCGATCAATTGCTGTTGCTGACCGACGGCGTTCTCGAAGCGTGCAACCCCGAGGGTGAGTGGTTTGGTGAGGAGGGACTTGCCCGGGCTCTGGAGAGTTGCCCCCGGGACAGTTCGCCGGTCGACTTTCTGGTTGAGCGGGTGCGGTCATTCAGTGGCCGTAGCGAGGACACCGACGATCTGACGGTACTGGCTCTGGGAATAACGGAAGACGACCCGGTGGCAAGCCGCCCACTCACTGCCGGTCATTCAGCGTTGACCGGGCCCACCTCCTGGCGTTGCAGTTACCAGGTGGACGGCGCCACCCTGGCAGGGTTCAGTCCATTGCCGCTGCTTCTGCATATCTGCATGGCGGTTGCCGGCCTGCGCCAGCACAGCGGACCAATCTATACCATACTGTCAGAACTCTATACCAACGCCCTGGAGCATGGGGTGCTTGAGCTGCCGTCGTCATGGAAAGACGGGCCGGAGGGCTTCAACCGCTATTACGCGGAACGGCAGAAACGCCTGGAGGAAGTGGGCGACGACCAGTACATACGTTTTGAGCTTGAGCACTGCGTGCTTTCATCCGGTGGACGGCTGCTTTTACGCTGCCAGGATTCCGGTAAGGGGTTCGACGCCGGCCAGTCGGTTGGACCACCTCTGGCATCGGGTTCGCGAAGCCAGCTCGCCGGCCGGGGAATACCGCTGATAAGGCAGCTGTCCAGTGATCTGACATACAACAAGCAGGGAAATTGTGCCGAAGTAGTATATGATTGGGAGTCTGTTGACGTCGGGAGTGAAAAGGTCGCCGGCTTTTCGAAGTGATCTCCGGACAGCGGGTTGTATTTTATCGATACGCCCAGATTATAGGTACGCAAATACATCAAGAGCCTGATGTATCGTTGGCTCCCAAGAGGTTGGTTATGAACGACAAGCCACACCTTGATGAAGAAGCTCTGGCAGAACTGCGGGATGTGATGGAGGATGAGTTCGATATCCTCATACAGACCTACATCACCGATTCCAGCGAACGTATTGAGGCACTTCATCAGGCCCTTTCTGGCAATGATCAGGATTCCTTCGCCAAGACGGCACACAGTTTCAAGGGTAGTAGTATCAATATCGGTGCTTCCCGCCTTGGCGATCTGTGCCTGTCTGCCGAACAGGCAGGGCGCGAAGGACGCCTGGATGATGCCAGGGAATTGTTGCCGCAACTGGAGGCCGAGTTCGCCACGGTTCGTCGACTGATGGAAGAATCCCTTCACGTCTAGTTTTCCGCTTGGTTAATTCGCTGATAATGAATTAACCAAACGCGACAAGCGGCTGGCACCGGTTTTGCAGTAAAGCTGATGAACACGCCCCGAGGGGCGCCTACAGTGAATCAGCGGCAAGAGGTTGCCATGTCCGGAATGGTGCTAACCCAACTACTCAATCCCGAATCGGGTATCGACCGCCCCAGTGCCGACAAGGCCCTGGAGGGCGCTGGTCAGGGCCGGCCCGATAATGGCCCCAGTCGGTATGACGAGGTGGTCCGCCAGCAGGAGAAGCGCCTGGAGCAACGACGAGCCCAGGAGCGTGACGTCCAGCAGAAGCGCCAGGAAGCTCGCCAGCAGGAAGCGCATCAGCAGAAAACGGCTCGCCAGGACGACAAGCCGGCAAAGGCTGGCCTCGATGACCGCCGGGCGGAAGGGACCACCCCGGCGGCAAACGAACGCCGCACTGATACCGATCAGGCTGCCCAACCCCGGGAGGCGTCCGGACGGGCTGAAGAAGCTACCGGGACCCATGCCGCCAGGCAGACCGAACCGGCAAAAAAGCCTGATGACAACGCAGATCAGACGGCTGTTTTCGAGCTGGTGGACGCTGTGGATACCGGAGACGAAGCTGGCATCCCGGGTATGGCGTTGCAGGGACAATCCCCGGATCAGAAACTGTTGGCCCCTCAGGGCGCCGCCCGTTCTGCAGCCCAGGCGATGGCGTCCCTGACCGGGACCGGCCAGAAACCCGGTGGCCTGCCGACCACCGGCGCGCTGTTTGCCGCCATGCTGGAGGCCGGGCAGGAAAACGGCAAGCAGGGCCGCGAGCTGACGGCCGGGCTGCAGGGCAGCAACCTCCAGACCCTGACAGACACCACGACCGGCAAGGCCGCCGATACCCTGACGGCTCAGGTGGCCTCCCGTCTTTCCGCACCGGAGTTTTCCCAGTCGCTGAACCAGGCCGCAAGCCTTCGTGGCGCCGACGCCCAGGCGTTGATGCGGAACTATAGCACCAGTGTCGACGTACCCGTTGGAGCCGATGAATGGGGCGAGAAAGTCATGGGCAAGCTGGCATGGCTGACCGCCAGCCAGATGTCGGTGGCGGAGATCCATATAACGCCTCCGGATATGGGCCCACTGGATGTACGGGTACAGGTGCAGAATGACCAGGCGGCGGTAACCGTGCATGCGACGACACCAGCGGTGCGGGAGCAACTGGAACTGCACGGTCATCGGCTGCGGGATATGCTGAGTGAGCAGGGCCTGACTCTGGAAGGGTTTGACGTGTCCGACTCGCCCGGTCGGGAAGCGTCCGACCAGCAGGGAGAAGGTGACGAATCCGCCAGTGACCGGTCCGGGCAGTCCCTGGCAGGAAACGAAGCCGACAGTGACGCAGGTATGCCGGAATCCGGTGAGCTCAACCTTTCCTGGAAAGGTGAGCTGGATCTTTACGCATGACACGGTGAATGAGGCCGGAATTAGCCAGACTCCTGCCCAGCGGTTACACTTTTGTCAGATGACCCGTCCTAAAATACGTTGACGGTTTTTGTTGAAGCCAGCGCCTTATGGGGGCTGGCTTTTTCATGTACCTCTTGGGGCGTTTTCATGCCCAGGCTGAGGT
>NZ_JBHSDI010000057.1:0-69627 GCF_042651045.1 Marinobacter lacisalsi | reverse complement strand
GGGGGGCATGGTGCTTTGAGTTGGCAAGCTGTGGCGGTTATATTCACACTACATCAACGTGAACCACACGACCGGTTCATAACCTGCAACAGGGAGCCGAAGTAAGGTGAGTGGATTGAAGCAGCGTATTATCGGAGCATTGGTGCTGATTTCACTGGCGGTGATTTTCGTGCCGATGATGTTTGATGAGCCCCACGACGAACGTGCCGTGCGCTCCCTGGATATCCCCGAAGAGCCACCATTTCCGGAGGTCGACGTATCCGGGCAGGACGAGTCCATGAGTGGCGTGCCGGACTACCGTGTGGAAGAGGTGGAGCCCGCGCCCACCCCGGAAGTGGTCGAGGACCCGCCCATGGGTACCCGGCCCGCAGTTGGTCCTGAAGGACAGGACAACGCTGCAACCGGTGAGGTGCCACTGGTTGGCGAGAGCGAGCCTGTGGAGTCAGCGCCCGACGTTGCAGACGAACAGGCCTCGTCCGGGGCCGCGCCTGAAGCACAGGAGCCAGGCAGTGAACAGGAAACCAGCAGCGCGCCAAACACCAATGTTACCCCTGCGGACCCCGATCCCACCGGCGAAGGAGACTTCGAGCGGACCCTGGAGGGGGCCTGGGTACTGCAGTTGGGCAGTTTTGGCAATGAAGACAACGCCCGGCGGCTGCGGGACAGTGTCAGGGAGCGTGGCTACGGCGCTCACCTGCAGGAAGTCGAACGTGACGGCCAGAAGCTGGTAAGAGTGTTCTCAGGGCCCTTTGCGGAAAAGACGGAGGCAGAGAAAGCCAAGGAGGTGCTCGACAAAGCCTTTAATATCAAGGCCCTGGTTACCAAGGGCGAAGGTTGACCTGCAATCTGTGCCGGGCCCGGTATCTGGAATGCCGGGCTGGTCATGGCCCTGACCGTCGTTTCGGTTCCCAACCTGCCAAGGGCCCCGGTCAGAAGGTTTGGGTTACCGGTGATTCCTGATAGAATTCGCGGTTCCTGTTCATCACCGGGTTTCTCATGAGCACGCTGATCTGGATCGACTGGGTCATAATCGCCCTGCTGACAATTTCCACCCTGATCAGCCTGAAACGGGGCTTTGTCAGGGAGGCCCTGTCGCTTGTCACCTGGGTGGCGGCGTTCATTATTGCCCGCACGTTTCACCCGCAGATGCAGTCTCTCCTGGCTGGTACGGTCGAGACTCCGCTGGTTCGACTGATTGCCGCCTTTGCCATCCTGTTCGTCGCTACGCTGATTGTTGGTGCCATTATCAACAACCTGATCGGCCACCTGGTGCGGGTCACAGGCCTGAGTGCGACCGACCGGGTGCTGGGTATGGTGTTTGGCCTGCTCCGGGGCGTGGTGGTGGTCGTGGTCGCCATCGCGTTCACCCGGTACACTCCGCTCGCGGAAGATACCTGGTGGCGAACGTCCATAATGATTGAACGCCTGGGCGTGGTGGAAGACTGGTCCCGGCGGACTTTCGGTGATGAATTCGAACGTTTCCTTGGTCCCGCGCCATCCGGCGACGCCGTACAGGACAAGGTATCAGAAGCGGTTACCAACCGGGCTCTCGAGTCCGGGGTGGAAAACCTCTGATCCCGTCCTGAATGCAGTTGATTTAATGCTCTGGAGAACACAGCACTCATGTGTGGAATTGTAGGTATTGTCAGTACCCAGTACGTGAACCAGGCGTTGTACGACGCCCTGACCGTACTCCAGCACCGTGGCCAGGATGCGGCCGGTATCGTAACTTTTCAGGACGATCGGTTCTTCCTGCGCAAGGACAACGGGCTGGTGCGTGATGTCTTCCGTACGTCGCACATGCGTCGCCTGGTGGGCAATGTGGGCATCGGCCATGTCCGTTACCCCACCGCTGGCAGTGCCAGTTCCGCCGAAGCCCAGCCGTTTTATGTGAACAGCCCTTACGGTATTACCCTGGCTCATAACGGTAATCTGACCAACGCGGATGATCTGGCACGGGACCTGTTCCGCACCGACCTGCGCCATATCAACACCAACTCCGACTCGGAAGTGCTGCTCAACGTGTTTGCCCACGAACTGCAGAAACTGGGCAAGCTCAATCCCAGCAAGGATGAGATCTTTGCGGCCGTGCGGGCGGTGCACAAGCGTTGCCGGGGTGCCTATGCGGTGATCGCCATGATCACCGGTTACGGCATTGTTGGTTTCCGTGATCCCAACGGTATCCGTCCCGCCTGTTACGGTGTGCGTGAGACCGCTGACGGCAACGAATACATGATTGCCTCCGAAAGCGTCGCGCTCAGTGCGGCGGGTTTTACCCTGGTGCGCGATATTGCCCCGGGTGAGGCCGTGTACATTGAAACCGACGGCACCCTGTATACCGAGCAGTGCGCGGAGGCCCCGAGCCTGAATCCGTGTATATTCGAGCACGTCTACTTTGCCCGGCCTGATTCGATTATGGACCGGGTATCCGTGTACAAGGCGCGTCTGCGCATGGGGGAGACCCTGGCGGACAAGGTGCTGCGTGACCGCCCGGACCATGATATCGATGTGGTGGTGCCTATCCCCGATACCAGTCGAACATCCGCCCTGCAGATGGCGCACCGGCTGGGGGTCAAGTTCCGTGAGGGCTTTATCAAGAACCGTTACATCGGCCGCACCTTCATCATGCCCGGCCAGACCATGCGCAAGAAATCCGTGCGTCAGAAACTGAACCCCATCGACCTGGAGTTCCGGGACAAGAACGTGATGCTGGTGGATGACTCCATTGTGCGAGGTACAACCTGCCACGAGATCATCCAGATGGCCCGGGATGCCGGTGCCCGCAAGGTGTATTTCGCCTCTGCCGCGCCCCCGGTGCGCTTCCCCAATGTGTACGGGATCGACATGCCGTCGCCCCAGGAGCTGATTGCCCACGATCGGACCGTTGAGGAAATTCAGGAACTCATTGGTGCCGACTGGCTGGTATACCAGGATCTGGATGACCTGATTTCCTGTGTCAATGATGTGAACGAGGACATTGAGGGCTGGGAATGTTCGGTTTTCAATGGCAACTACATTACCGGAGATGTGGACGAGGCTTACCTGGCGAAGCTGGATGCCCTGCGCCGGGATGAGGCCCGGGAGGCAGCCCAGGTCGGTCTGCCCGAGGACAACGGCATCATCGACCTGCATAACGATGAAGACTGAGGCTCCAGCGGCACGCAGCCGGTCAGCGAATTAATCAAACGAGACACCCTATGACCCATCGGCGTGAAGAGCATACGTTTATTCCGGAATCGGACCTGGAAGGGGTATCGGTGGATACCCTGGCGGTCCGCGCCGGCCAGCACCGCACGAGTCAGCTCGAACACAGCGATGCCATTTTTCCCACGTCCAGCTTTGTCTATGGCAGTGCCGCCCAGGCGGCGGCCCGTTTTGGCGGCGATGAGGAAGGTAATATCTACTCCCGCTTCACCAACCCCACGGTGCAGGCGTTCGAGGAACGGATTGCCGCCATGGAAGGTGGCGAGCGTGCTGTGGCGACCGCGTCCGGCATGGCCGCCATCCTGGCCACCTGTATGGCCCTGCTAGAGCAGGGCGACCATGTGGTGTGCTCACGGGGCGTCTTTGGCACCACCAACGTACTGTTCCAGAAGTATCTGGCCAAGTTCGGCGTGTCCACCACGTTTGTCAGCCTGACCGATATGGACGCCTGGCGCGAGGCTATCACCGACCGAACCCGCCTGCTCTTTATCGAAACGCCGTCCAATCCTTTGTGCGAAGTGGCGGATATGACCGCACTGGCGGCCCTGGCCCGGGAGCACAACGCGCTGTTCGTGGTGGATAACTGTTTCTGCACCCCGGTGCTGCAACGGCCATTTGAGTTCGGGGCCGATATCGTGATCCATTCGGCCACCAAGTACCTGGACGGGCAGGGACGATGTCTCGGTGGTGTTGTGGTGGGTAGCGATAAACTGATGGAAGAAGTCTTCGGATTCCTGCGTTCCGCCGGGCCCACCATGAGCCCTTTCAATGCCTGGATCTTCCATAAGGGTCTGGAAACCTTACCAATCCGTATGCGTGCCCACTGTGAGAATGCGCTACAGTTGGCCCGTTGGCTTGAGCAGCAGCCAGCGGTGGAGAAGGTGTACTACGCCGGACTGGAAAGCCACCCCCAGCATGAGCTGGCGAGCAGGCAGCAGGATGGTTATGGCGGTGTGTTGTCGTTCACCGTCCGTGGTGGCCAGACCGAAGCCTGGGCCTTTATTGATGCCACTCGCATGGTATCCATTACCGGCAACCTGGGCGACGTGAAGACCACCATCACCCATCCGGGTACCACCACCCATGGCCGGTTGTCGCCGGAAGACAAGGCCCGGGCCGGTATCACCGACAACCTGGTGCGGCTGTCGGTGGGCGTAGAAGCCCTTGAAGACCTGAAGAACGACATGCGCCGGGGCCTGCAGGCCCTGGAGACTTGATGCCGGCGGTATCATCGCTTTCGCCATTTCATCAGCAGAGGATCGTTTCCGGACTTCATGGCTAAGACTGGCAAGCAAGAAGCAGCAGCGCCCGCGGCGCTCACGGAAAAACAACAACGGTTTCGCCGGCTGGTGGCCCAGGGCGCCAGGGAAGGGCTGGTCATTGCGCTTATTGCGCTGACCATCTTCCTGGCCATGGCCCTTGCCACTTACAGTCCGTCGGATCCCGGCTGGGCCGCCATCGGGCACCAGGTCAGCGTCGACAACGCCGCCGGGCGTTCCGGTGCCTGGCTTGCCAGCCTGATGATGGATGTCTTCGGGCAGGTCTCCTATCTGTTTCCCCTGATGGTAGCCGGTTATGCGCTGCTGCTGATCCGGTTACGTCACGACCCCCTGGAAATGCACTGGCCGCTTTTGCTGATGCGCGCCGGCGGTTTCCTGCTGATCCTGCTCTCCGCCTGCAGCCTGCTTGCCCTGTATTCCCTGTTCGGGCTTGGGGCTACCTCCGGCGGTGTGCTGGGGCAGGCCGTGTCCACGGCCATGGTCCGTTTCTTCAACCTGCCGGCTACCACACTGATCCTGGTGGCCATCTTCCTGTTTGCCCTGACGGTAACCACCGGGCTGTCCTGGTTCCGGCTGATGGATGCGGTAGGCGGTTACACGCTGGAAGGCCTGCTCTGGCTCAAGGGTTTGTTCACCCGGGGCGACCGGGAAGAAACGGAAGACGACAAACCGGAGCCTGCCAGAAAAGTGAACCCTCCCCCGGAGCCACCGGTTGTTACCGCCACCCCGGAAGGGCAGGGTAGCGGTGGCAAACCCTGGTGGCGATGGCTGTGGCCGTTCGGCGGTACTGACAAGGCCAACGCAGAGCGCCCCAAGGCGGACCCCATGTCCGCCCGCCGCGGGCTGGATGACGATGAGCCGGCGGTACTGGAAAGCTTCAGCTCACGGGATGACGAGACGCCGGCACCGCCGCCCAAAAAGTCCAACGGCAAGAAACCGGCGGCGGATACGGCCAGCAAGGTAAAGATATCGCCGTTCAGGCGGGACGATCTGGGCGAGACCGAGAAAGACAAGAGCCGCAAGCAGGCATCACTGTTCGAGGACCTGGAAAGCCCGATACCACCGCTGACGCTGCTGGACCCTCCGGAAGAGCATCAGGAGAAGGGCTACTCCGAGGAATCCCTGGAGCACATGTCCCGCATGGTCGAGGAAAAGCTGGCGGACTTTGGCGTGTCGGTGGAAGTGGTTGAGGTGAATCCGGGCCCGGTAATCACCCGTTTTGAAATCAAGCCAGCGCCCGGGGTCAAGGTCAGCAAGATCTCCAATCTGGCGAAGGACCTGGCCCGTGCCCTGGCGGTGCTTAGTGTGCGGGTGGTGGAAGTGATTCCGGGCAAGTCGGTGGTGGGCATTGAAATTCCCAACGACAAACGGCAAATGGTCCGCCTGAGCGAAGTGCTGGGTGCCCGGGTGTTCACTGAGTCCTCGTCCGCCCTGACCCTGGCCCTGGGCAACGACATCGGTGGCAACCCGATGGTGGCGAACCTCTCCAAGATGCCCCACCTGCTGGTGGCCGGTACTACCGGTTCCGGTAAGTCGGTTGGGGTCAACGCCATGCTGATCAGCATGTTGCTCAAGGCAACGCCGGAGGAAGTGCGTTTTATCATGGTGGACCCGAAGATGCTGGAGCTGAGCATCTACGAGGGGATTCCACACCTGTTGTCGCCGGTGGTTACCGATATGAAGGATGCCGCCAACGCCCTGCGCTGGTGTGTGGCGGAAATGGAACGCCGGTACAAACTGATGGCCAATCTCGGGGTTCGTAACGTGGCCGGCTACAACCGCAAGGTGAAGGACGCCCGTGCCGCCGGTGAGCCGCTCCTCGACCCCTTCTGGAAGCCGGACGAATATCTGGACAACGATGAACAGCAACGGCCAGAGCTGGAAACCCTGCCGTTTATCGTGGTGGTGATTGACGAGTTCGCCGACATGATGATGATCGTCGGCAAGAAGGTGGAAGAGCTGATTGCCCGTATCGCCCAGAAGGCGAGGGCGGCCGGCATTCACCTGATCCTGGCCACCCAGCGGCCGTCAGTGGATGTGATTACCGGCCTGATCAAGGCCAACATTCCCACCCGTATTTCGTTCCAGGTCTCCTCCAAGATCGACTCCCGCACGGTGCTGGACCAGGGCGGTGCCGAGCAGTTGCTGGGGCATGGCGACATGCTCTATCTGCCGCCAGGCTCAGGGCTGCCGGTGCGGGTTCACGGCGCCTTTGTGGATGATGACGAAGTGCATCGCATCGTCAATGCATGGAAGGCCCGTGGGGAACCGGAATACGTGGACGATGTCCTTAATGGCGCAGAGGGCGAAAACCTGCCCGGTGTGCCCACCCTGTCCGAGGGTGGTGGCGACAGCGAAGGTGACGCCTTGTTTGATGAGGCAGTGGCGTTTGTCACTGAGGGGCGGCGGGTGTCGATTTCCTCAGTACAGCGTAAGTTCAAGATCGGCTACAACCGGGCTGCAAACCTGGTGGATGCCATGGAAGCCGCTGGCGTGGTCAGCCCCGCCGGCCACAATGGCGCAAGGGAAGTTCTCGCGCCGCCACCCCCGAAAGCCTGAGTCCTCAGGAGGCATAGAATGATCAAAGCGGGTCGCACTTTACTGGTCACGGCCACCCTGGCCCTGTTTTCCGCAGTCACCTGGGCGGAAGAGTCGGCGGCAGACCGCCTGGCCGACACACTGAGCAGTTATTCCACTTTCCAGGCGGCTTTCACCCAGACGGTGGCAGATGATCGGGGGCGGGTTGTCCAGGAATCCACCGGCAACCTGAAAGCGAAACGACCGGGGCTGTTTTACTGGGAGACAAAGCCCCCTGCCAATCAGTTCATTGTCAGCGATGGTGAGACGGTTCAGCTTTATGATCCGGACCTGGAGCAGGTGACCATCCAGGAACTGGACGAGCAGGTCAGCACCACCCCGGCGCTGTTGCTCAGCGGGGAGACCGACGGGCTGTCAGAGACCTACAATATCAGTGAGCGCAGATACGGCGAGCACACCCGGGAATACACCCTGGAGCCACTGAGCGAGGACTCGCTGTTTATCTCACTGACCCTGACCTTCTATGACGATGAGCTGCAGGCCATGCGCATGGAGGACTCCTTGGCCCAGCGCACGGAGCTGGAATTCGGCAACATACGTATCAACCAGCCGGTGGCCGATTCGGCTTTCGAGCTGGAGTATCCGGAGTCCGTGGACGTCATCCAGAGTATGCAGTAATGCAGGACAGCCTGTTCCAGGATCAGAGGGGGTTTGAGCCTCTGGCCGCGCGTATGCGGCCCGGCAATCTCGACGAGTATGTGGGTCAGGCCCACCTCGTCGGGCCGGGCAAGCCGCTGCGTCAGGCAGTGGAACAGGGCCAGCTTCACTCGATGATCCTCTGGGGGCCGCCCGGAGTGGGCAAAACCACCTTTGCCCGGTTGCTGGCCAGTGTCGGCGATATGGGGTATGAAACCCTGTCCGCCGTGCTGTCCGGAGTCAAGGATATTCGTGCCGCTGTCGAGCGCGCCCGTAGCCGCAAGCAGGCAGAGGGCAGGGACACCCTGCTGTTCGTGGACGAGGTTCACCGTTTCAACAAGAGCCAGCAGGACGCTTTCCTGCCCCATATCGAGGATGGCACTTTCATCTTCGTGGGGGCGACGACCGAAAACCCGTCATTCGAACTGAACAGCGCGTTACTGTCACGCACACGGGTTTATGTACTCAAGAACCTGGAGGAAGCCGACCTGGTGGGGTTGTTGCAGCGGGCCCTGCATTCGGAATCAGGGCTTGCCGACAGGGTAACGGTCAGTGACAGGGTGCTCGGACTTATGGCGGCTGCCGGCAGTGGTGATGCCCGGCGGGCGCTCAATGTGCTGGAAGTGGCTTCCGACCTGGCAGAACCGGGTGACGGCGACCGCCCGGAAATCACGGAAGCCGTGCTGGAGCAGGTGCTGCAAAGCAGTCTGCGCCGCTTCGACAAGGGCGGCGACGTGTTTTACGACCAGATCTCGGCATTGCACAAGTCCGTGCGTGGGTCCGATCCCGACGCGTCGCTGTACTGGATGTGCCGGATGCTGGATGGCGGGGCCGATCCTGTGTATGTGGCCCGCCGTCTGGTGCGTATTGCCTCCGAGGATATCGGCAATGCCGACCCCCGGGCTCTGCGAATGTGCCTGGATGCCTGGGATGTCCAGGAGCGCCTTGGGTCCCCGGAAGGGGAGCTGGCCATGGCCCAGGCGGTCACCTATCTGGCCCTGGCGCCCAAGAGCAATGCGGTCTACAACGCCTACAATCGCTGTATGGCGGATATTCGCCAGGACCCGGACTACCAGGTGCCCGTGCATATCCGCAACGCGCCGACCTCCCTGATGAAAGACCTGGGCTATGGCGAGGAATACCGCTATGCCCATGACGAGCCCGAGGCCTTTGCTGCGGGGGAAGCATACCTGCCTGAGGAGATACACCAGCGCCGTTACTACGAGCCGGTGCCCCGTGGGCTGGAAATCCGGCTCGGGGAAAAACGCCAGCGTCTGGATGACATGAACCAGGCAAGCTCAAGGCAACGCTATCCTTCCGGCCCGTCCTGAGCAGTTTTCTCCTGCCTGAAGCCGCAAACCCCGGTGCCGGGCTCGCCATTTCGACCCCATACCTTAACGGGGGCACAGCCTCCGGTTATAATGCCTCGCTATTAAAGTCGATTTCACACAGCTAACTTTTTACCCAGCCAATAACAGGGACTGCCATGCTCGACCCGAAACGTGTCCGCGCAGAAACGGACGAGATTGCCCGCCGCCTGGCGGTCAAGCACTTCACCTTTGATCGCGATGTCTTCAATGAACTGGAAGAGAAGCGTCGCGCCATCCAGGTGCGGACCGAGACCCTTCAGGGCGAGCAGAACCGTCGTTCCAAGTCGATTGGCAAGGCCAAGGCCGCCGGGGAGGATATCCAGCCCTTGCTGCAGGAAGTGGAGGAGCTGAAACGCCAGAAGGCGGAAGCCGAAGACGAGCTACGCTCCGTACAGGAATCCCTGAATGCGTTTTTCGCCGGCATTCCCAACGTACCGGACGAGTCCGTACCAGCAGGGGAGAGCGAGGATGACAACGTGGAGGTGCGCCAATGGGGCACGCCGCGTACGTTCGACTTTGAGGTCAAGGACCATGTCAGCCTCGGGGAGGCCCTCGGCGGCATGGACTTTGATGCCGGCACCCGGCTGGCCCACAGCCGTTTCGTGGCCATGCGCGGGGGCATTGCCCGCCTGCACCGGGCGCTCACCCAGTTCATGCTGGACCAGCACACCATCGAACATGGCTACGAGGAAACCTACGTTCCCTATCTGGTCAACGCCAATAGCCTGTTCGGTACCGGCCAGCTGCCCAAATTCGAGGAAGACCTGTTCCGTACGGCCGGTGATCAGCCGTTGTACCTGATCCCCACCGCCGAGGTGCCCGTGACCAACCTGGTGGCGGATTCCATCATTGATGACGCGCAGATGCCTCTGAAGTTTGTGGCCCATACCCCGTGCTTCCGCAGTGAGGCTGGCTCCTACGGTCGGGATACCAGGGGTATGATCCGTCAGCACCAGTTTGACAAGGTTGAGTTGGTCCACGTTGTGCGTCCGGACGAGTCAGATGCAGCGCTGGAAGAGCTCACCGGTAACGCGGAGAAGATTCTGCAGCTGCTGGACTTGCCCTATCGGGTGGTTGAGCTGTGCGGCGGCGATATCGGCTTCTCCGCTGCCCGCACGTTCGATCTGGAAGTATGGCTGCCGGGCCAGAACAAGTACCGGGAGATTTCTTCCTGCTCCAATACCCGGGACTTCCAGGCACGTCGCATGCATGCCCGTTGGCGTAATCCGGAAACCGGCAAGCCGGAGCCAGTTCACACCCTCAACGGTTCCGGTCTGGCGGTGGGCCGCACCCTGATTGCGGTGATGGAGAACTATCAGCAGGCCGATGGCAGCATCGAGGTGCCGGAAGCTCTCCGTCCCTACATGCGGGGTGCGGAACGGATTCAGTGAACGGTTCGGAAAAGGAAGCACCAGACATGTCGAAGCGAGCCGCAGATCGCCCGGGCGATGCGCCATTAAAGGGTGGGGCGGGTGTGCGGCCGCCCTCCCGCTACCGGGTCAATCCGGTTACCCGGAACCCCAACTCCTCGGAAGGGGAGGTGTTCCTGGTGGGCTCCGGTCCCGGCGATCCTGAGCTGCTCACCCTTAAAGCCTGGCGCATTCTGCAGGAAGCGGACATCGTGCTTTATGACCGGCTGGTCTCCCAGCCCATCATGGACATGATTCCTGAAGGCACCGAACTGGTGCACGTTGGCAAAAAGCGGTCAGATCATACGGTTCCACAGGATCAGATCAACCAGCAGCTGGTGGAGCTGGCAAAGCAGGGGCGCCGGGTGGTCCGCCTGAAGGGGGGCGATCCCTTCATCTTTGGCCGTGGTGGCGAGGAAATCGAAACCCTGGCCGAGGCCGGCGTCCGTTTCCAGGTGATTCCCGGCATTACCGCGGCCTCTGGTTGCGCGGCCTATGCGGGTATTCCGCTGACCCATCGAGACTACGCCCAGTCGGTTCGTTTCGTCACCGGCCATCTCAAGAACGATACCTGTGACTTGCCCTGGGACGACTTCGTGCAGACCAATCAGACCCTGGTTTTCTACATGGGGCTGGTGGGGCTGCCCATCATCGTTCGGGAACTGACCACCCACGGTATGTCACCGGCCATGCCGGTTGCCATGGTGTCACGGGGCACAACCCCTGAGCAGAACGTGGTCTGCGGTGTCCTGGAGGACATTGTCGGCAAGGTGGAAAACAGTGCGGTTCAGGCGCCCACGCTGGTCATTATCGGCGAGGTGGTCAGTCTCAGGGAAAAGCTTGACTGGATGGCCGCAGTGCAGGGCGTAGAGATGGGGGATTACTGAGCGGGCCAGATGCACCGGCCCGCCTCAGTGATGTTGTTCAGCTCACGCGTTTGGGCAGCACGTCCTTGAGCTTGTTGCGCATTTCCCGCAGCGCTTTCTCGGTGGTTTCCCAGTCGATGCAGGCGTCGGTTACCGAGACCCCGTACTTCAGGTCGTCCAGGTTTTCCGGAATTGGCTGGTTCCCCCAGTTGATGTTGCTTTCCACCATCAGGCTCTGGATGGACTGGTTGCCTTCCAGAATCTGGTGGGCGACATCCTGCATCACCAGCGGCTGGATGGCCGGATCCTTGCTGGAATTGGCGTGGCTGCAATCCACCATGATGGATTTGCGCAGGCCGGCCTTGTCGAGGGCCTGTTCACACAAGGCAACACTGACCGAATCGTAGTTCGGCTTGCCGCCGCCACCGCGCAGCACAACATGCCCGTACTGGTTACCCCTGGTGCGGATAATGGCCACCTTGCCCTGCTGGTCGATGCCCAGGAACGAGTGGGGATGCGACACGGACTTCATGGCATTGACCGCCACATCGAGGCTGCCATCGGTGCCATTCTTGAAGCCGATAGCCATCGACAGGCCGCTGCTCATTTCCCGATGGGTCTGGGATTCCGTGGTACGGGCACCAATCGCCGACCAGGAGATGCTGTCCTGCAGATACTGTGGAGAAATCGGGTCCAATGCTTCGGTAGCGGTGGGCAGCCCGATCTCGGCAATATCCAGCAGCAGGCGACGGCCCAGGTGCAGGCCCTGTTCGATATCGAAGGAATCGTTCAGGTGGGGGTCGTTGATCAGCCCCTTCCAGCCCACGGTGGTGCGGGGTTTCTCGAAGTAGACCCGCATGACGATATAGAGTGTGTCACTGAGTTCATCGGCCAGTTGCTTCAGGCGCCTGGCGTAGTCCCGGGCGGCTTCCGCGTCATGGACCGAGCAGGGGCCGACCACCACAAAGAGGCGGTGGTCCTTGCCATCCATGATGTCATAGATGGTTTGTCGACCCTGGCTGACGGTGGCCGCGGCCTTCTCCGTCAGGGGCATTTCCTGCTTGAGGGCTTCCGGTGTAATCAGCGGCTCCTGACTGGCCACGTTGAGGTTCTCGAGTTGCTTGCCGGACATACTGTTGTGCTTCCTGATGCTCTCTCGTCGAAACCCTTCAACGCAGGCCGGACGCAGGCGTGCAGGGGTTTCGGTGGTTATTTTGATGGACCGATATACTGCGCCATTTGCCAGGTCAATGCAATAAACCGGCCGGCCCGAAGCTGGACCTTCCACGCCTCCCGTGCTGCAATGTGAGCTGATGTCTTACCCTATGGATACCATGACCGACTCCGAACTTCCCGAGGCGCTGACTGAACGGATTCTTGCCGTACTCCGCGAGATCCGTGTGCCGGACCTGCCATACCCCGTGGGCCAGCCGGAGCAGCCCAATGACTGGTCCGGGCTGCTGCGGGAACACTGGTCCATCCAGACTGACCAGCGGGTGTCGTCGGTTCTTGCCGCACTTGAAGGCCCCTGGTCGATACAGCAGGTCAACGGTGCTTACCTGGCTGATCGCATCATGGATGTCTTCCTGCGTTCCTCGGGACTGCACCCGGTGCTGGTCGCCCGCCTTGCCCGCCTCCGGTTTCCCCTGGCCTGGCGCCTGGAGGCGGAAGAGCGTCCGGTTTTCACCAGCCTGCTGGTGAGATGGCTGGACAGCTTTGCCGACTGGCGCGGCTGGAGTGACTCGGGTGGGCGCTCGTCGCGGGCACTGCTGGATCAGCTGGATCGGCTGGTGGAGGTCATCGACCGCTGTTTCGCTGACAACGACCTGTCACCTTTTGAAGAGTTTTGTGGAAAATGGCACCGGGAAGCGGAGCGCCGGCATCAGCATTCCAGCCGGTTGCATCAAAGGCTGCTGGAAACGGAAACCGGTGCGGCCCGCCAGCGGCGTGCGGATCAGGTCTCGCGAGCAGTGACCGGTCGGGCACTGGAAGGCAGGCAACTGCCGGCGGCCACGCAGGAGTTCCTGATTGGGCACTGGCTCCCACTGCTGCGGCAGCTGGCCTGGAAAGAGGGCGTCAATGGCGACAACTGGCGCCACGGAACCCGGCTACTGGAGTGGATGGTGTGGGCCGGTGACCCGGCGCTGTCCAACCAGAACATGGACCGTCTTTACCAGGTGGGCGAGCAGCTGTCTGACCGCGTCACAGAAGTCTGGCAACGGGTCTGGCAGCAGGCTCCGCCACGGGCACCGCTGTCCGCTCTGGAGGCGACACTGGTAGATCGTCTGCGTGGCGGGGACCCTGAGGTTGATTCCACCCGTAAACGGCTGCAGCAACTGGACTACGATACCGCCAGTCTTGAACTTCCCGAAGCGGACGCTGACGTTCTGGATCAGTATCGGGGTAGCTGGTTCGTGGAAGGCGGTGGAGACAGTGAACAACGCCGCTTCTTCCTTGCCTACCTGGACGAGACGGCAGAGGTGCTCTGGAGCAATGGTTTCGGTGTTCGTCTCGGGCTGACACGCTGGGACGAGTTCCGTGACTCGTTGGCGTCTGGAAGTGTCCGGCCCCTGCCGGCGCTGACCCATTTTGGCGAGGTGTTGACGGACACCGTCACGGCACTGGACCGGGTGTTGGCGTCCCAGCGGAGCCAACGCCAGGAAGCCGCACGCAAGGCCCGTGAACGTGCCGAGCAGGTGCGTCTGCAAAGAGAAGCGGAGGCCAGGCAGCAAGCCGAAGAGGAAGCGGCCCGCAAGGCGGAAGCAGAGAGACAGGCAAGGCTCGCCCGCGAACAGGCGGAGCAGGCAGAAGCTGACCGGCTTGAAGCCGCCCGTAAGGCGGCCTTCGACCAGGCGCTGGCTGAGGTGGACCGGCTTAACATGGGAAGTTGGATCGCGCTCAGGAAAACCTCCGGGGCAGAGGGCGAGCGGCGCCTGAAACTGGCGGTCCGTATCAATGCCAGTCGCAAGCTGATTTTCGTGGACCGGCTTGGTCTGAATCGCACGGAGCTGACGGTAGACACCCTGGTGGAGATGGTGCTTGCAGGCACCGTGAGGATACTGGGGGCAAGCGCCGAATTTGATGAAACCCTGAGCAGGGTGGTGGGCCGGATTCGTGTCGGTCGATAGCCTGAATGGGCAAGTCCTGAAACAAGTGGCAGAACAATAATGAACAGCAAAGACCCCTATACATTTGGCAGTGATGAGCTGGAGCCGGACCAGGACCAGCGGGACGAATTCCGTCTGGTGGGGCGCGCAAGCGTGACACTGGAACTCGAGTCGGCCGAGCCCGGCGAGGCGGGGCAGCCAAGGGTTGCTGTGGCGGCAAGTTCCGATGTGTCACCGGGCGGGCTGCGGGTGGTAACCGCAGAGCCCCTGACACCGGACGCTCTTTTGCCGGCCAGTATCCAGCTCCACGGCGCGGGGCAGACCTTTCCGCTGACGGTGGAGGTGATCTGGTGTCGTGTTACCGATGAGGGTGACTGGCAGTCCGGTCTGAAAATACTGGATACCGGAGACAGTGATTACCTTGCCTGGATGGATGCCGTGGCGCGGGCTATGGAGGGGCAATAAGCAGGAAAGGACCCGGGGGTGTTGCCCACCCCCGGGTGGAATCGCTGGGATCAGTCTTCCAGAGTACCCATGCCGGTAATGTTGAAGCCACAGTCCACATACATGACTTCGCCGGTCACACCGCTGGCCAGGTCGGATCCCAGGAAGGCAGCCGCATTACCCACTTCCTTCTGGGTGACATTGCGCTTGAGCGGCGCCCGGCCGGCATTCTCATTGAGCATACGACGGAAGGCCTTGATGCCTGAGGCGGCCAGTGTCTTGATGGGCCCGGCAGAAATGGCGTTGACCCGTACGCCGTCACCCCCGAGTGCGACCGCCATATAGCGCACACTGGCTTCCAGGGAGGCCTTGGCCAGGCCCATGACGTTGTAGTTCGGCAGCACCTTCTCAGACCCCAGGTACGACAGTGTCATCAGCGAGCTGTGCTCATTGAGCAGGCCTTCCTGACGAGCGCCCTTGGCCAGCGCCACAAAGCTGTAGGAGCTGATGTCGTGGGCGATGCGGAAGCCCTCCCGTGAGGTGACGTCGACGTAGTTGCCGTCCAGTTCGCTGGCTGGTGCAAAGCCGACGGCGTGCACAATGATGTCGATGCTGTCCCAGTGTTTCTTCAGCTCTTTGAAGACGTTGTCGATTTCCTCATCGCTGGCGACGTCGCAGGGGAAAGTGAGCTCACTGCCCCAGCCTTCGGCGAACCCGACCACGCGGGACTTCAGTTTGTCGTTCTGGTAGGTAAACGCCAGTTCGGCGCCTTGCTCGTGAAAGGCCTCGGCAATGCCGTGGGCAATGGAGTGTTTGCTGGCAACGCCAACAATCAGTGCGCGTTTACCGCTGAGGATACCCATGTTTGTTCTCCCTATGATGAATTTTGCGGGCATTATCCCTGAAGGGGGAGGCCCTGCCTAACGATCCAATGGTCGTAGGTCAGCAACCGGTTCGTTGGACGGTGGCCGGTAAAACAGAGCGGCCGTCAGCAGTTCCCGGGTATACCCGGACTGCGGGTTCTGGAATATGGCCTCTGCCGGACCGTTTTCGATGACCTGGCCGGCACGCAATACCAGCAACTGATGACTCAGTGCCCGCACCACCGCCAGGTCGTGACTGATGAAAAGATAGCTTAGCTGATAACGTGACTGCAATTCCTGCAGCAATTCAATAACCTGTTTCTGGACCGTTCGGTCCAGCGCGGAGGTGGGTTCATCGAGCACAATCACATCTGGTTGCAATACCAGTGCCCGGGCAATGGCGATACGCTGGCGTTGACCTCCAGAGAACTCATGGGGGTAACGGTGACGAGCCTCCGGGTTCAGACCCACATCGGTGAGTGCGCGAATAACCTGCTGTTCCTGTTCATCCCGATTGCTGTCGTTATGGATCTCGAGGCCTTCCCGGACAATGTCGCCCACTGACATGCGCGGGCTCAGGCTGCCGAAGGGGTCCTGGAACACCAGCTGCATCCGCCGACGCCAGGGCCTGAAAGCCTTCTGGTTGAGATGATCGATCCGGTCGCCAAGGAAAAACACCTGGCCCTGGCTCTCGGTCAGTTTCAGCAGGGCATGGCCAATAGTGGTCTTGCCACTGCCGCTTTCACCGACAATGCCCAGGGTCTCCCCCTTGCGTACCGTGAAGCTGACATCCTGCACCGCATGGGCCCAGCGCCGGGTCCGCCCGAACAGTGATTTGCCCACCGGGAAGCGGACGTTCAGGTTTTCCACTCGCAGCAGTTCCTGCTGGCTGGTGTCTGCGGGCCACGGCTGTTCGGGTGGCTCGGAATCCAGCAGCTTGCGGGTGTAGGGGTGAGCGGGCGATGTGAAGAGGCTTTCGGTATTGCCTTCCTCCACCTTTTTGCCCTGTTCCATGACGACAACCCGCTGTGCGTAGTGACGCACGATGGTCAGGTCATGGGTGATCAGCAGCACCGCCATACCGAATTTTTTCTGGAGCGATTGCAGCAACTCCAGTACCTGCTTCTGTACCGTGACGTCGAGCGCTGTGGTGGGCTCGTCCGCAATCAGCAGGTCCGGTTCGTTTGCCAGGGCCATGGCAATCATCACCCGTTGTTTCTGGCCGCCGGAAAGCTGGTGTGGATAGCTCCCGAGGCGTTCCTCCGGTTGAGGAATGCCCACCAGGTCGAGAAGTTCCAGTACCCGCTTCCGTGCTTGCGGCCCGCGCATCCCCTTGTGGACCATGAGTACTTCGGAGATCTGCTTCTCCACGGTATGCAGCGGGTTCAGCGACGTCATGGGCTCCTGGAAGATCATGCTGATCACCCGCCCACGAACCTGACGCAAACGGCGTTCGCCGGCGCTTAGCAGGTCTTCTCCCCGATAGCGGATAGCGCCGGCCGGATAGTTGACAAGGCGGTCATCGAGCAGCCGCAGCACTGACAGGGCGGACACCGACTTGCCGGATCCACTTTCGCCAACCAGGGCCAGGGTCTCGCCCTCCCGGACTTCGAACGTCAGGCCGTCGACGGCGGGTTGGTCGTTGCCAAACGTCAGTGTCAGATTGTCGAACTCCAGTACGCTGGCCATGTCAGTTCTTCCTCGGGTCAAAGGCATCACGCACGGCTTCGCCCACAAACACCAGCAGGGTCAGCATGATGGCCAGGCTGAAAAAGGCCGATGCCGCCAGCCAGGGGGCGTGCAGGTTTTCCTTGGCCTGATAGATCAGCTCACCCAGGGAGGGTGACCCCGGTGGAAGCCCGAACCCAAGGAAATCCAGGGAGGTAAGCCCTGTAATGGCCCCGGTCAGGATGAACGGCAGGAAGGTCAGGGTGGCCACCATGGCGTTGGGCAGGATATGGCGGAACATGATCTTGCGATTGCCCAGCCCCAGGGCCCGGGCCGCCTTTACGTATTCCAGGTTGCGGGCACGGAGGAATTCCGCCCGCACCACGTCCACCAGGCCCATCCAGCTGAACAGCAGCATGATCCCCAGCAGCCACCAGAAGTTGGGCTGAAGGATGGCGGACAGGATAATCAGCAGGAACAGTACGGGCAGGCCGGACCAGATTTCGACAAACCGCTGCCCAAGGAGGTCCACCTTGCCACCGTAGTAGCCCTGCAGGGCACCCACGGCTACGCCCACGATACAGCTGAGAAAGGTCAGGATAAGGCCAAAAAGCACCGATAGCCGGAACCCATAGATCACCCTGGCCGCCACGTCACGGGCCTGGTCGTCGGTGCCCAGCCAGTTCTCCGCCGACGGTGGCGCTGGTGAAGGCTCGTCCAGATCGTAGTTGACCGTTTCGTAGCTGAACCGTATTGGCGGCCAGAGCATCCATCCGTTGCTATTGATCTCTTCGGCGATAAAACTGTCCCGGTAATTGGCTTCCGAGGGCAGGAAACCGCCAAAGGTTTCTTCGGGAATTGACTGCACCACGGGGAAGTACAGCTGGTCCTGGTAGGAAATCATCAGTGGCCTGTCATTGGCGATCAGCTCGGCGCCCATGGACAGCAGGAACAGGATGAGAAACAGCCACAATGACCAGTAGCCGCGACGGTTACGGCGGAAGTTCTCGAAACGACGGCGCTGGATGGGAGACAGGGTAATCACAGCCTAGCCCTCCCTGCTTTCAAAGTCGATCCGCGGGTCCACCAGCACATAGGTGAGGTCGCTGACCAGTTTGAGCACCAGGCCCATCAGGGTGAATATAAAGAGCGTTCCGAACAGCACCGGGTAGTCACGGTTGAGGGCCGCTTCAAAGCCGAGCAGCCCCAGGCCATCCAGCGAGAAGATCACCTCGATCAGCAGCGAGCCGGTAAAGAACAGTGACACCAGCACCCCAGGCATACTGGCGATAACAATGAGCATGGCATTGCGGAATACATGGCCGTAGAGCACCTGACGCTGGTCGAGCCCCTTGGCCCTGGCGGTGACCACGTAATGTTTGCCAATCTCGTCAAGGAAGGAGTTTTTGGTCAGCAGGGTGAGGGTGGCGAATCCGCCAATCACATTGGCGGTTACCGGCAAGACCAGATGCATGAAGTAGTCCTGGATTTTCTCCGGCCAGGACATCTGGTCAAAGTTGGTGGATGTGAGTCCGCTGTTCGGGAACACGTCAAAGTAGCTGCCGCCGCCAAACAGCACAATCAGGATAATGGCAAAAAGGAAACCGGGGATAGCGTAGCCGACGACAATGAACGAACTGGTCCAGACGTCAAACCGGGAGCCATCGCTGACCGCCTTGCGAATGCCGAGGGGGATGGAAATCAGGTAAATGACCAGTGTCGACCAGAGTCCCAGTGAGATGGAGACCGGCAGTTTGTCGAGGATCAGTTCGATCACGGTCCGGTCACGGTAGAACGAGTCTCCGAAATCAAACCGGGCGTAGTCGACCATCATCTGGAAGAAACGTTCATGGGGAGGCTTGTCGAAGCCGTACATTTCTTCTATTTCAGCCAGCAGCTCCGGACGTATACCGCGGGAGCCCCGGGCATCGCCACTGGGGGCAATTTCGCCACCACCGCCGCCAGAGGCACGGCTGAGGGCGCTGCCACCCTGGCCTTGCATCTCTGCCAGCATCTGCTCCACGGGGCCACCGGGGGCCGCTTGAATGATGACAAAATTGAGCAGCATGATCCCGAACAGGGTCGGAATGATCAGTGCCAGACGCCGGAGAATGTAGCTGCCCATTGCGACTGTCAGCTCCGGTGGTCAGGGGAATGGAACGGGTTCACCATGGAATCAGTTGCCATACCACCAGTTATCAACATCGACACCATTCTTGGGTGTGGTGGAAGGGCGCTCCAGGAACGACCAATAGGCAATACGATCCATGGACAGATGCCAGTTCGGAACCACGTAGTGACCATGGAGCAACACACGGTCCAGGGCACGAGTGCGGTGGATGAGGGCTTCGCGATCCGGTGCCTGAATGACAAGCTCTACCAGTTCATCCACCACGGGGTCGCTGACCCCGGCATAGTTGCGGGAGCCCTTGAGGTCGACGACGGAGGAATGCCAGAAATCCCGCTGCTCGTTACCCGGGGAGTCGGACTGGCCGAAGCTATGGACAATGATGTCGAAGTCGAAATTCTGAACCCGCTCCACGTACTGGTTGGTATCGACCAGACGCACACTCACCTCCATGCCCAGCCGCTCAAGGTTGTTCTTGAACGGCAGCACGACCCTCTCGAAGGACTTCTGGAACAGCAGAAACTCGAAAGACAGGGGCTGACCGGTTTTCTCATGGACCATCGCCCCGTCCCGGATCTCGTAGCCGGCCTCCTGAAGCAGTGTCATGGCCTTGCGGAGATTGTCCCGCAGGGTGCGGTCGCCCTCGGTGGACGGAGGCGTATAGTCCTCCTTGAAGACATCTTCCGGTAACTGCTCGCGATAGTTGTCAAGAATGTCCAGTTCGCGCCCCTGCGGAAGGCCGGATGAAGCCAGTTCACTGTTCTCAAAATAACTGTCCGTCCGTTCGTACTGATCATAGAACAGGTTACGGTTAGCCCAGTCGAAATCAAAAGCGTAGCTGATGGCTTCACGCACTTTGGGATCGGAAAACACGTCCTGGCGGGTGTTGAAAACAAAGGCCTGCATTCCGGCGGGGCGGCGATGCTCGATGGCTTCGGTAATAATCTGTCCACTGGAGAAACGATCACCACTATAGGCTGTGGCCCAGTTCTTGGCGGACATCTCGCGCCGGTAATCGTAGTCGCCGGCCTTGAACGCTTCCAGAGACACGGTTTCGTCGGAGTAGTAGTCGAACCGGATCAGGTCGAAGTTGAACCGACCCTTGCGAACGGGCAGATCCGCCGCCCAGTAATCCTCGACCCGTTGGTAGGTGATGTAACGGCCAGCCTCGAATTCACTGATCCGGTAGGGGCCACTGCCAAGGGGTGGTGTCAGCCCCTCCTCGCCAAACGAGTGCTCCTGCCAGTAGTGCTTGGGCAGGATTGGCATCTGGCCGATAATAAGGGGGAGTTCCCGGTTGGTGGCTTCACCGAAATCGAAACGCACCCGGTCCTCGGATTCCACCGTGACGTTACTGACGCCGGCATAATAACTTCGGTAGAAAGGATGACCTTTCTCCATTAGCAGATTGAACGTGAAGGCCACATCCTCGGCCGTGATCGGATGCCCGTCATGGAAGCGTGCTTCGGGTCGAAGGTTATAGACCGCATAGCTGCGGTCTTTGGGGGTCTCGACGGATTCGGCCACCAGGCCGTAGGCTGAGAAGGGTTCGTCAGCCGATGGCACCAACAGCGTCTCGTAGAGGTACTGCTGCAAACCGGCGGCGGAAACGCCCCTCGCCACCAGGGGATTGAACGTGTCATAGCCGTTGGCAGTGACCGCCAGCCTCAGCCGCCCGCCCTTGGGCGCCTCCGGGTTTACATACTTGAAGTGACTGAAATCCGGTCCGTAGGCGGGCTCACCATGCATGGCGAGTGCGTGAACGGGTTCGACCGCTGCCGCCTTGCTGTTATCCGGGTTTTCTTCGCTGGCTGAAAGGGTCGCTGACAGGAACAGGGCGCCCGTCAGGGCAAACAGGGGGGGAGAACCGAGAGATCCTTGGTCTGGCCATAGCAATGCTTTTACCCGTAGTTGTTTTACGGGCGGCTTGCTGCCGCCCGCTATCGTCTGTGGGAAGACTTGGACCGGAAAAATCAGGGGCTGTTCCGCACGTCCACGTAGAGTACCAGACTCTGGCCGGGTTGCAGATAACGGGACGTGTTCAGGTCGTTCCAGGCGGCGATGTCGCTGACATTGACCGCAAAACGATTGGCGATGGTCGAGAGCGAATCCCCCCGACGTACCCGGTATCCTACCTTGCGTACCATACCAGAGCGGCTATTGCTCGCCACGCGCGTGCCGGAGGCGGCCTCTGCGTTCTTTGACCAGATCACCAGCTTGCGGCCGGGCACCAGCGGATCACCCGGCGCCATGCCGTTCCAGGCGGCTACCTGGCGGACACTGACCCCGTGTTCACGGGCGATATCCCAGAAAGTGTCGCCTCGCGTCACCCGGTATTCCACTCGCTGGCCGTTGCTGTTGCGACCGGCCCGTTCCTGCTTGCGGGCAAGGCGCTGGCTTTCGCTGTGGCTGTAGGTGTCCTGGTCAGCCCGGGCCGAAGGGATCAGCAGTTGCTGGCCAACGCGAATCAGGTCACTGTTGAGCTTGTTGACCTCCCGCAGCACCGAGGGGGTGGTGCCGTTCCGGCGGGCGATGGCCCCGAGGTTATCGCCGGACCGAACCTGGTAGCTGTCCCATGAAACCCGGGTGTTGGGATCGAGCGAGGCAATACCCTGCCGGAAGCGCTCCGCATTGGCTACCGGGACCAGCAGACGGTGCGGGCCATCCGGACGGGTGGCCCAGCGGTTGAAGGAGGGGTTCAGCAGGTAGATCTCATCCACATCGACACCAGCCAGCTCCGCGGCGTGGGCCAGGTCAATCTGGCCGCCGGTCTCCACGATTTCAAAATAGGGCTCGTCCTCAAGGGGGGGCAGTTCGATGCCGTAGGCTTCCGGGTCGTCGAAGATCTTGGCAATGGCGATCAGCTTGGGCACGTAGTGACGGGTTTCCCGGGGCAGGTCCAGGGACCAGTAATCCGTTGGCTTGCCCTTGCGGTTATTGCGACGGATGGCGCTGTTCACCGTGCCGCCGCCACTGTTATAGGCGGCCAGGGCCAGGGTCGGGTCGCCATCGAAACGCTTGGCGAGCTGATCAAGGTAGGTCAGGGCGGCGTTGGTGGAACCAACCACGTCGCGCCTGTCATCGTGCCACCAGCTCTGATCAAGCCCGAAGTGGCGACCGGTGCCGGGAATAAACTGCCACAGGCCTGAGGCGCGTCCATGGGAATAGGCAAAGGGATCGAAGGCGCTTTCAACCACGGGCAGCAGTGCGTATTCCATGGGCAGGCCACGACGCTCGGTCTCCTCGACGATATAGTGAAGATAGCGACGGCCACGTTCCACCACCCGTTTCACATAGGAGGGGTGCTTCTTGTACCACTCCAGTTGCTGCTGTACCCGTTCGTCACCCTGGTCGTGATCCATCGCAAAACCGGCGCGCATCCGGGTCCAGAGATCCCGCTCCTCTTCGACGGCCTCGCCATCGGCAACCTCACCGGAGTCAAGTCGATCACGTGCTTTCTCAGCCGTGGCCTTCAGGGAGGGTTCGATCGATTCGTCCAGCTCTGTGGTGCCATCACCCTTGCGGGCTTCCACCGAACGCTTGAGCGCCTCATCCCCGGCGGCCATGGTTTGCTGATGGGAATCCAGAACGGCTTCCTCCTCCTGGTTGCCGAACCAGGCGGGCGTGGAGGAGCAACCGGCCAGCAGCACGGTCAGGAGGGTCACAGCGGTGATACGTCTTGCCATCATATTGGATTTTCCAGAGCTCGGACGGGTTCCAGCCTGTTTCCCTGGCTGCCGAGCGGGTCAACGGGTTCTAAGAAACGTTCGCGATTTTATGTAACCGCCGAATCCGGGTCAATCAGCCCTGCGTTACGGGATAGCAACGCCGACGCCACGATCACGGCCGTGGTGCGTCGGTTTACAGTGTATCTGATCAGAAATTGTCCTTGCCGTGACGCACTGCCGCAAACACGCCGCTGTCACTATCGGTTACAAGGTTGTGCTTGCGGCCATAGGCTTCGGCGGCACGGATCAGCACCGGCTCATCCCAGCGAAGAAAGGGGTTGCGCTGCTTCTCGTCACCCAGTACCACCGGTACAGTGGGTTTGTCGTCGTCCCTGAGTGCCTGGCAATGTTCTTCAAATGACGCCAGGGCCGCATCGTCCGGTAGCCAGCTGCGGGCAAAGCGGAGGTTGGCCAGGGTGTACTCATGGGCACAGAACACGTTGGTCTCATCCGGCAGCGCCCGCAGGCCGGCGAGGGATTCCACCATCTGCCCGGGCGTGCCTTCGAACAGCCTCCCGCAGCCGCAGGCAAACAGTGTGTCGCCGCAAAAGAGTACCGGGCGTCCTTCCACCGGGCTGTCACAGAAGTACGCAATATGGTCGAGGGTGTGGCCCGGGGTGGCCAGTACCTGGAACGTGAGCGATTCCCAGACGACTTCGTCACCGGCATGTACCGTATCGGTTCCGTCGGTGAAGGGAGAGTCCGTCGGCGCCACGATTCTCGACGGATTGAACTGCTCCCGCAGGCCGGCAATGCCGCCGGTATGGTCGGGATGGTGGTGGGTGACCAGGATGGTATCGAGGACGAGCTGATTCCGTATGAGGTATTGCGCCACGGGTTCTGCCTGGCCAGGGTCGACAATCAGGGCCTTGCCGGAGTCAGTGTCTGCCAGGCACCAGATGTAGTTATCAGAGAACGCTGGTATCGGTGTGATGGTCAGCATAGAGCCCTCGTTTCGGATGATGGGTGCCTGTTATCATAAAGCATCGGGTTGCCCGTGCCCAAGGGCGCCCACCGACGGTCGGGGTAAGGGATGGCAAATTCTCAAGGCTGGAAGTGGCAGCGGATGATCCGCCGCCGGCGCCGACAACAGCCCGATTACCGGGCATCGCATCGCAGCTTCGAGGCCTGGTTCCAGTCCTCACTGGGCCAGGCGTTGCTGGAGGACCAGCGTGCCTGTGTCAGCACCCATGTGGCGGAGCTGGGTGGTGCCCGACAGCTTCATATTGCCTTGAGTAACCGGTTACCCCTGGCACCGGATTCCGACTTCACCCAGCACATCGTGGCGACACCCTACTGGCGTAAGGGGCTTCCCGACGGCGTCGTGGTCTGTGATCCCGATGAGCTGCCTTTTCCCTCCGGGTCGATTGACCTGGTCATACTGCATCACACGGCGGATTTTACCGCCTGGCCACACCAGGTCCTGCGGGAATCCTCCCGGGTCCTGCGTGGCGGAGGGCAGTTGCTGGTTCTCGGGTTCAATCCGATCAGTTCCTGGGGCGTCCGTCGCCTGCTGAGTCGGCGACGGCGCGGGCCATGGGGCGGTCGCTTTCTGCTGCGATCGCGCATGGAGGACTGGCTCAACCTGCTGGACTTCTCCGTGGAGCGTTCGGGCAGCTACTTCTTCCGCCTGCCACTGCAGAGCGCGTCAAAGGCGGCGGGGCCCAGCCTGCTGGAATACGCCGGCACCCAGGGCATGCTGCCGTTGGGTGCCTATTACTGTGTGCTGGCCACCAAGCGCGTATGCGCCCCGATATCACGCCGGCGGGCGTGGCGACCCGGTAAGGTGATTCCGATGCCGGCTCCCGGTACACTCGGTATCTCACGACGGGGTTACGCCCATGACAGGGTGCATCGCCGTGACAAAGAACACACTACCCGGAAGCCTTAATGACTGGAACTGTAACCCTGTATACCGACGGTGCCTGCAAGGGCAATCCCGGCCCCGGTGGCTGGGGCGCATTGCTGAGCCATGGTGAGCGCTCCCGCGAGCTTTTCGGAGGAGAGCGGGCAACCACCAATAACCGCATGGAGCTGATGGCCGCCATTGAGGGGCTAAAAGCCCTGAAACGGCCCTGTCTGGTGGATCTTTACACAGACTCCCAATACGTGCGCAAAGGCATTACCGAGTGGATGGCCGGCTGGAAAAAGAATGGCTGGAAAACCGCCGCCCGCAAGCCGGTTAAGAACGCGGACCTCTGGCGGGCCCTTGACGAGGAGGTCGCCAGACACGAGATCCGGTGGCACTGGGTCAAGGGTCATTCCGGTGTTCCGGGTAATGAGCGGGCCGACGCACTGGCCAATCTCGGCATTGAAAAACTGGCCTCAGCATAGGCGGAGTAGAGCCAGTGTCCCGTTTGGTTAATTCGTTGACCTACTGCGTGACGCTGGGCCCTCTGGCCAAGGCGCCAGTCCGCCGGTTTGGTGGTCCCACATCAAGGGCTGGCAACACCGGCCAGAGGGGCCAGCGTCGCGCCCTTCGGGAGCCACTGAGAGCCTTGATAGCCGCGTTGCGCTGACTCGATTTGGAACCACCATACCTTCGTCACCGCGCCTTGCTCTCAAGGCTCTCAGTGGCTCAGTAGATCAACGAATTAACCAAACGGGACACTAAGCATGAGACAGATCGTTCTGGATACGGAAACCACTGGTATTGACCCGGCGGAAGGCCATCGCATTATCGAAATCGGCTGTGTCGAGATGTTTGAGCGAAAACTGACCGGCCGGCACTATCACGTCTACATCAATCCGGATCGGGAAGTGGAAGAGGAAGCCATTTCGATCCACGGTATTACCAACGAGTTCCTGGCGGACAAGCCTCGCTTTGCCGAAATCGCCGGGGAGTTCTTTGAGTTCATCAAGGGCGCCGAACTGGTCATCCACAATGCAGCGTTCGATGTGGGCTTCATGGATGCCGAGTTTGCCCGCCTCAAGCCCGTGCGCAAGGTAGCGGACCATTGCGGCATACTGGACTCCCTCGCCATTGCCCGTCGCCGGCACCCCGGTCAGAAAAACAACCTCGACGCGCTCTGCAAACGCTACGGTGTGGATAACAGCAATCGGGAGCTCCATGGCGCGTTGCTGGATGCGGAAATCCTGGCCGACGTGTTCCTGCTGCTGACCGGTGGCCAGACGGCCCTGTCGCTGGATGCAGCGGGGGAGGGTGACGAAGGGGCGGCGACCATACGGCGTCTTCCCGGGGATCGCCCGAGGCTGGCGGTGGTACGGGCGACTGACGACGAGCTGGCTGCCCACGAGGCCTTCCTGGATACCGTGGAAAAGGCCGGCGGTGAAGCCGTCTGGCGAAGTTGACGGGAAAATCCGGACCCTTGAAACAGGTTTCGTACCAGTAAGTGACAGAACTGAGAACTGCTTAGGATATCTTGAAAGTAGTAGCCCCAGTAGCTTGAGCGGGCTGACTTTTGTGTTATAAGTAACAGGTAGTGTGCCGTTCGGATAATTTGCTGACAGTAAGTTGCCCGAACGGCACACGAGTCCTTGTATTACGGCGATTCGTCCGGGTAGCCCACGAGAAACCTGCGCTGTACCAGAAGGTCGTGTGGTGCCCGGCCAGGCAGAACCCGTGTCTTTACGGGGCGGGCCTGACCCGCGACCGTCGGGAAACCCCTGTTCAGGCCATGCCTGTGCAGGAGGTACCTGCAGACTATAACGGTACCTGCGCAGGCAATGCTGAGACAGGAAGCGTCAGTTTATGATTCAGTCGTCACTAGCGACGAAGTCCCAGTCGTTCGATCTGGTCAAAAGTGAAATAGAGCAGACCATCCGCAACGCGGAAACCAGCCTTGAGCGCTTCCAGGAAAACCGCGAAAGTGGTGAAGACCTGCAGAACTGTGTGGATTACCTGAACCAGCTCCGGGGCATCTTTGTGCTGGTAGAGCTGCGTGGTGGCACCCTCCTGTGCAAGGAGGCGGTCATGGTGGCCAACGATGTACCGGTGGGCGCCAGCGACGACAAGAATATCCTGCTGACGACCCTTAACAGCTCACTGTTTATCCTCCGCCGTTATGTGGAATATTACCACCAGCAGCGAGAGGACCATCCGGAACTGTTGCTGCCCATCATCAACGAATTGCGCGTTGCCCGTGGTGAACAACCTCACCCGGAATCCTATTTCTTTGAACTGGACACCGAGAAGCGACCGGATTTCTGCCTCGGAACCTCGACGCAGCCGCTGGAGCTTTCGGAAGATGAGTTCGAGACCTACGCCCGACGCATGCGGCTGATGTTTCAGGTCGCCCTTATCGGCGTGATTCGTGAGCGTAACGAGGTGGTCAGCAAGAGGCTTATCGCGCGGGCCTCCCGTGGCTTCGCCCGTTTGTGCGGGGATGGCCAGCTCAAGCAACTGTGGTGTCTGCTGATGGTCGTCGCCGACACCATGACTGACCGGACCATGGGCTTCAACAAGGCCCGCAAGCGGTTGCTTATGCGGATCGAGAAGTACAGCCGCGACATGGTGTATGTCGGCCGCACCGCCGCGCGACGAACCCTGGATGATGCCATCATCCGCGAACTGGTCTACCTGCTTTATCGCAGTGGGTCCGGTAACCAGGAAGTGCAGCGCATTTTGGGTGCCTGGAAACTGGCACCTTCGGACTACCCCGAATCCATGATGGAGGCACACCGCAAGCGGTTGTATGGCCCGGGCGCCGATGTGCTCAAATCGCTCTCCACGGCACTGCAGGACGAGCTCAACCAGCTCAAGGATCGTCTGGATATTATCGAGCGTGGCATCGAGCCCGACCTGAGTGAGCTGTCCACCATTGCCGACTCACTTAACCGGCTGTCCAATACCCTGAACATGCTGGACCTGAATCAGCTCGCGGACATTGCCCGTGACGAGGCCGAACGCCTGCGCACCTGGGAGCATGCCGGCGCCCTGCCAGCCGAGGACGAACTTTACTCCCTGGCGGATGCCGTGCTGGGTATCGAGAACGCGGTCCAGCAAATGGTTTCCCGGGGCATCACCTCGGAAACCGATGCCCTGGCCATAGCCCGCCCGGATACCCGTGAAGAATCCCTTTACATCCGGGAGGCCATCATCGTGGTGGGGGATGAAGCCCGCAGTGCGCTGACCCTGGCCAAACGGGCCATCACCGCGTTTGTGGAATCCGACTACGACAAGCTGCACCTGGCGAACCTGCCCCATACCCTACACAGTATCTGGGGCGGGCTACTGCTTAGCGGCGACCCGGATGCGGCGGACGTGATGGAGCGGGTGTCCAGGTCCATTCAGAGTCGCCTGCTGGACGTGAAGGAACCACCCGGCAACGCGGTGCTGGAGTCATTGGCTGACGCGCTGACGTCGCTGGAGTACTACATCGAGACCATCGGTACCCGCGATAACCGTAATCCGGATCTTCTCAAGCTGGCGGAATCCTCCCTGGATGATGGAGGCCTGTAGTCGATGTCCTATTCCATGGCGATACTGGTTCTGTTCGGGCTTGGCGGCATCCTGATTCTGATTGGCCTGGCGTTCTTCCTGCGCCCGCAATGGCTGATGGGCTGGATCAAGGGCATGTTTGTCCTGGTGCTGGTTGCGGGGGGGGGCTACGGCATTGCCGTGGCGATGGAGTTACGCCATTACCAGGCCCTGTCTCACATGGAAACCATAGGATCCCTCGGTATTGAAGGGGTTGGCGAACAGACCTGGCGGGTGCGACTGGAGCAGCCGGGGGAGTCGGCGCAGTCCTGGACCATCAACGGCGACGAGTGGCAGCTGGACGCCCGTATCATCCGCTTTGAAGGCCCTTTTGGCTGGCTGGGCGTGAAACCCGGTTACCGGCTGGAGCGTATCAGCGGGCGCTATCACTCCCTGGAGCAGGAGCGCACCGGCAACCGTACCGTTGAAGCCGTGGGTGATGAAAGCTGGCCGGACCTCTGGCAGCTGGACCAGACCTGGAACCTGCCGTTCATGGAAGGCCTGTATGGCAGTGCCACCTACATGCCCCTGAAAGACGGGGCACGCTATGACATCCGGTTGTCTTCCAGCGGGCTGGTCACCGTACCGGTCAATGAGGAGGCGAGGGCAGCGGTGCGCCTTTGGGAGGACTAGCGGGCGGGTATCCCCCAGGAAAAGCCGTGCCTGTTTTGCCGGCAACAGACACGAAAAGGGCATCCCGTGGGATGCCCTTTTTCGTACTGTCGGCAAACACTCAGTTCAGTGAGAACAGCTGTCCGAGCTTGGTGGCCAGCATCATGTCACCTTCAGCGCGCAGCTGACCGGACATAAATGCCTGCATGCCGTCGGTCTCGCCGGAGACAATGCCGTTGAGGGTGGCGGAGTCCATGATCAGGGTGACGGATGGATCGTCGTGGTCGCCCTCGACCATCTTGCAGGTACCATCCTTGATGATCAGGTGGTAGTTCTGGTCATCCTCGATATTGAACTGGAACACCAGATCCATGCCTTCGGCGGCATCGGGGTTGAAGTTCTGCTCGAATTTCTGGAATACCTGGGCTACGGACATTATTTTTCCCTTTGTTGTAACGTACTGTGCGACTGTGGTTATCGCATTTCACTGAATGGACCGGCCAGCCGGTTCAGTCCGACTTTAGGGCTGCGGCGTGGGAGTGTCAAGAAAAAATCAAACGATCGTTTGATGGCTTGTTCTCTTTCATTGTGCAACTTTTGGTGCAGGTAAGGTTGTACCCTTAGTGGCCTCGGTTACAATCAGGTCTCAATTCAGTATTGATCATGGAGCGTACCTTGGAATTCCTCTCTGACTACGGTCTGTTTCTCGCAAAAGTCGTCACCTTTGTTGTTGCGGCGGTGGTGGTTATCGTCATGATTGCCTCCGCCGTACAGCGCTCACGGGGTGAGGGCGATGACGAGGGCGAACTCACCGTCCGCCGGCTGAACGAAAAGTACCGCAAGCTTCGGGAAACCATAGAGAGCCGGATGCTCTCGCCGGATCAGCGGAAAATCTGGAAGAAGGCGAAGCAGAAGGCGGAAAAGGCCAAGAAGAAAGCGGCGAAGGGGGCAGAGAAGACCGAAGAGGAAGCCCGTCCGAAAACGTTTGTCATCGATTTTGATGGTGATATTAAGGCCAGTGATACGGAAACACTGCGCAAGTCCGTTACGGCGGTACTGGCCGTGGCCGAGCCCGGGCGCGACGAGGTCATGGTGCGTCTGGAAAGTGGCGGTGGGCTGGTACACGCCTATGGACTGGCAGCGGCGCAGCTGGACCGTATCCGTGGCAAGGGCATCCGGCTGACGGCCTGTGTTGACAAGGTGGCGGCCAGTGGTGGTTACATGATGGCCTGCGTCGCGGACCGGATCGTGGCATCACCCTTTGCGGTGCTTGGTTCCATTGGTGTAGTGGCGCAATTGCCCAACTTCCACCGGGTTCTGAAGAAACACGACGTGGACTATGAGATCCTGACAGCCGGTGAGCACAAGCGGACGCTGACCATTTTCGGTCAGAACACGGAAAAGGGCCGCACCAAGTTCCTGGAAGACCTGGAAGATACCCATCACCTGTTCAAGGACTATGTCCGTGAGCGCCGGCCGGATCTGGACGTGGATGCGGTCGCCAATGGTGACATCTGGTTCGGTACCCGTGCTCTTGAAGTCAGGCTGGTGGATGAAATCCTTACCTCCGATGAATATCTGATCAATGCCTGTGACCGTTCCGACGTTGTCACTGTGAGCTTCCAGCGCAAGCGTACCCTTCCGGAAAAGCTCGGCCTGGCCGCCACTACGGCAATGGAGGCCACTGTCTGGCGCGTGCTGAGTGCCTTCCGCAATCAGAACATCCAATAACACTAACCCCCCAATCAGGAGACAGGTTATGAGCAACGATACTGAATACCAGGCATGGCGCGTCCACGAGAAGGATGGTGAATACGTGGGTGCCGAGGAAACCTGCAGCACTGCCGATCTGCCTGACAACGAGGTGTTGATTCGGGTCAGCCACTCCTCCCTGAACTACAAGGACGCCCTGTCTGCTTCCGGCAACAAGGGCGTCACCCGTACCTTTCCCCATACCCCGGGCATTGACGCCGCCGGTGAAGTGGTGGAATCCGCTGGCCAACCGGCGGTTGGTACCCAGGTGATCGTGACGGGCTATGACCTGGGCATGAATACGCCGGGTGGGTTTGGTGAGTATATCCGGGTTCCGGCCGAGTGGTGTGTGGCCATGCCCCAGGGCTGGGATGCTCGCAAGGCCATGGTTTATGGGACCGCAGGCCTGACCGCTGGTCTCTGTGTCGGCAAGCTGTTGCGCATGGGGGCCGCTCCGGAGCAGGGGTCGGTCCTGGTGTCCGGTGCCAGTGGGGCGGTCGGCACCGTGGCTGTGGAGATCCTGGCGGGCCTCGGTTTTCGGGTCACGGCGGTATCAGGCAAGGCCGATCATGTCGACGCCCTCAAGGCGTTGGGCGCAGAGGAAGTGGTTGGTCGCGACGCCCTGGAGGCCTCCTCCAAGCCCATGCTGAAGCCGGGATTTGCCAATGCCGTGGATACGGTCGGCGGCAGCCCGCTGGCCGAGATTCTCAAGCAACTCCAGCCGGGCGGGTCGGTGTCCTGCTGCGGTCTGGTTGCGGGACCCAAGGTGGAGACCACAGTGATGCCATTTATCCTGCGGGGCGTGAACCTGTTGGGCGTGGACTCTGTCGAGATTCCCCTGGCTGACAAGGAAGCCGTCTGGCAAAAGCTGTCTTCCGATTGGGCCTGCCCGAAGACTGAAGCCTCTGCCCGGGACATTGCCCGCAAGGATCTGGATGCTGCACTCAAGGCCTTTCTGGGTGGGAACTCCAGTGGCAAGATCGTACTGGATCACAGCCTCTGATCAGGGCTTGCCATGGCTGGCAGGCCTTTGTTCAAGGCATAAAAAAACGCTGGCCAGGCCAGCGTTTTTTTTCCAGTGTCCCGTGCGGCTAATTCGCACGGGACACTAACCCGATCAGGCAGTGGCAACCGGGAATTCACCGCGCCGACGGAACAGCGGTTCATCGTTGTCGGTGGCGGCCTGATAGGCATTGCTGAAGAAATTCAGGCAGCGGGGTGCCTTGGTAATGTCCTTGTCCGGGCGCAGAACGTAGCTGTCGAAGCCGCAGCGCTTCATGAACTGGAGCTGATCCAGCAGCACATCACCGATCGCCCTGAGTTCACCCCGGTACCCGAACCGCTCACGTAGCAGGCGGGCAGAGGAGTAGCCACGACCATCGCTGAACTTGGGAAAGTTCACCGCGATCAGGGGCAGCTCATGTATGTGGTCAGCAACAAGCTCGGGTTCTTCATGGCTGTCCAGCCAGAGTCCGATCTCCGGCTTGCCTGCGTAATGCTCACGACCCGCAAGCCAGAGCTCCGCCGGAACCAGGCAAGGGGCGTCGGGCAACTCCAGGGCTTCGCCTTCACCGGGGTCTGCCAGCACCTGCCAGTCATCGGCCACTATGCTGCCGTCGTGACGGATGATCTCAGGCATAGACGCGCTCCTTGAACGGGGTGATGCCGATACGGCGATAGGTGTCGAGGAACTCTTCCTCTTCGGTACGGTTGTCGACGTAGACGTTAATGATCTTCTCGACCACCTCAGGCATGTCCTCACGAGCGAAGGACGGGCCCAGGATCTTGCCGATGGCGGCGTCGTGCTGCGAGGCGCCACCCAGGCTGATCTGGTAGTACTCCTCACCCTTCTTGTCGACGCCCAGCACGCCGATGTGGCCGACGTGGTGGTGGCCGCAGGCATTCATGCAGCCGGAGATGTTCAGGTCAATGTTGCCCAGGTCATAGAGGTAGTCCAGGTTGTCGAAACGACGCTGGATGGTCTCCGCTACCGGTATCGACTTGGCGTTGGCCAGGGCGCAATAGTCGCCCCCGGGGCAGCAGATCACGTCCGTCAGGGTGTTCAGGTTGGCGGTGGCAAAGCCCATGGGGCGGATGTCCTGCCACAGATCGTAAAGCTGGTCCTGTCGCACGTCGGCCAGCACCACGTTCTGTTCGTGGGTCACCCGCACTTCGCCAAAGCTGTAGCGTTCCGCAAGCTCGGCAATTTGCTCCAGCTGGCGGTCGGAGACGTTACCGGGCGGCGTGCCTGTCTTCTTCATGGTCAGCGTTACGATGGCGTAGCCCGGCTTGCGGTGCTCGTTCACGTTACGGCTGACCCAGTTATTGAAAGGCTTGCTGTCTGCACGGGCAGATGCCAGCACGTCCGGGTTGTCGTCCAGTGCCTGGTAATCCGGTTCGGTAAAATAGGTCTTCATCCGGTCGATGGCATCCCGGGTGAGCCGGGTCGGAGAGTCCTTGATATGGGCCCATTCCGCCTCGACCCGCTCGGCGAAGCCTTCCGGTGTCAGTGCCTTGACGAGGATCTTGATCCGCGCCTTGTACTTGTTGTCCCGGCGACCATAGCGGTTGTAAACACGCAGAATGGCTTCCAGGTAGGTCAGCAGGTCCAGCTCCGGGATAAAGTCACGGATTACCGGCCCCACCATGGGCGTGCGGCCCAGGCCGCCACCCACATGAACCCGGAAACCAAGTTCGCCGGCATCGTTGTGAACCATCTGCAGGCCGATGTCATGGACCTGGATGGCGGCACGGTCAGTGTGCTCGGAGGCGTTCACGGCTACCTTGAACTTGCGGGGCAGGAACGCGAACTCCGGGTGATACGTTGACCACTGGCGGATAATTTCGCAGTAAGGGCGTGGGTCGGTAATCTCGTCAGACTGCACGCCGGCGAACTGGTCTGTGGTGGTGTTGCGGATGCAGTTACCACTGGTCTGGTTGGCGTGCATTTCCACTTCCGCCAGTTCCGCCAGGATGTCCGGCACGTCTTCCAGGGCCGGCCAGTTCAGCTGCACGTTCTGACGGGTGGTGAAGTGAGCGTAGCCCTTGTCATAATCCCGGGTAATACGGGCAAGGCGGCGCAACTGCTCCGCCCTGAGCATGCCGTAGGGAATGCAGATACGCAGCATGGGTGCCAGACGCTGCACATAGAGCCCGTTCTGGAGGCGAAGGGGCAGGAACTCGTCCTCGGCCAGTTCGCCGGCCAGTGCACGATCGGTCTGGTCCCGGAACTGGGCTACCCGCTCAGCGAGAATCTGCCGGTCGTGTTCATCATAAACGTACATAATCGGATGGTCCTGAATCGTTCTGTGGCACGACCTCCGGCGGCTGAAATACCTGCCCGGAGATGACATGAGTCAATGAGTGCTGATGGCGGGCAGGATAGCACCACGTCCTTATTCTTAAAATGATTATTTCCAAATATGGTAATCGATTATGGTGATAAGCAGGGCAGGGGGTATAAAGGCAATAGAATGCGAATCGTGTTGGCATTGCCAGTCGCTGTCAGGTGGACTTGCAGCCGCGTCTCGCCTAGATTAAGGTAAATCCCGGACGTGGTAACCGGACGTCACGAGACCAGATCGGACCAGAACAAGACCAACAAATGTCAATCGGAGAACCGGATATGAAGAAAAGCTCGCTCAATGACAGCCAGGTCGACGCTATCGCCTTTACGCTGTTGATAGCACTGGTAGTCGCTTTTGCGGTTACCTGGGTTGCAGGCCAGTAAACAGGCGCGGATCCTGGCGGCAGGTTATACCTTTCGGTGTACCTGCCCGAATCCTTGAGTTTTTCCCACCCGCCATCTATTGCCCGGCCAGCACCCAGCTGACGATCAGGGCCAGTGCCACCACGAACCCCACGGTGAAGATAATACCGGCAATAATATAGGGCCACGGGCTGTGACTGCTGAAGTCCTCCTGGTGACGCTTGCCGGACTGCACGCCAAACGCCCCCGCCAGGACACTTTGCAGAACCTTGAGAACGCCGGGCCCTTTCCTGCGACCTCGGGCGTTATCCGGGGCTGATCGGTCCTGCTTGTTGTCGTCGTCTGCCATGGTTACTCCTGTCGTTTTGTTATTGTCGGCGACCAGGTGAGCTGGAGCGGGCAGAGGGCTGCCCGCCCGGTTCCGATTATTCCGCCGGATCGTAGGCGAGGCTTGGCGCCAGCCAGCGTTCCGCTTCTGCCTTGCTCAGCCCCTTACGTTCCGCGTAGTCGGCCACCTGGTCCTTGCCGATTTTGCCAACGGCAAAATACTTCGACTCCGGATGGGCAAAATACCAGCCGGACACGGCCGCTGTGGGGAACATGGCAAAGTGCTCGGTCAGCTCGATGCCGGCGTTTTCCGGTGCCTGCAGCAGCCCGAACAGGGTTTCCTTCTCCGTGTGATCCGGGCAGGCGGGATAGCCTGGGGCAGGGCGGATGCCCTGATACTTTTCCTTGATCAGCTCGTCATTACTGAGCGCCTCTTCGGGCCGGTAACCCCAGAACTCCTTGCGTACCCGTTCGTGCATATGCTCGGCAAAGGCTTCTGCCAGCCGGTCTGCCAGGGCCTTGACCATGATGGCATTATAGTCGTCATTGGCGTCCTTGAATTCCAGGGAGAATTCCTCGGCACCGATGCCGGTGGTCACCGCGAAGCCACCCACATAATCACAGTCGCCACCTTCCGGGGCCACAAAATCGGACAGTGCCCGCATGGGCTGCCCCGGGGCCTTGTCATCCTGCTGGCGCAGGTGGTGCAGCACGGTCAGTTCCTCACTGCAGGATTCGTCCCGGTAGACCACAATATCGTCACCCCGGCGATGGGCCGGCCAGAAACCGATCACTGCGCGGGCCCGGATCCTTTTCTCATCGATAATCCGTTTCAGTATGACCTGGGCGTCGTCGAACAGATGGCGGGCGGCCTCGCCACGCTTGGGATCGTCGAAAACGGCGGGGTACTTGCCCGCAATGTCCCAGGATATGAAGAAGGGCGTCCAGTCGATATAGTCCAGCAGCAGATTGAGGTCATAGTCGTCAAAGCTACGAACCCCGAGAAAGGCGGGTCTGGCAGGACTGACCGACTGGAAGTCGATCTCCGGGGCCCGCTCCCTGGCTTCCCGCAGGGAGACCAGCTTGGTGCGTTCGCCACGGTTCTTGCGCCGTTCCCGGATCTCGTCGTATTCCTTGCGGGTGGCCTCGACGTACTCGGGTTTGCCATTGCGGCTGAGCAGCGTGGAGGCCACGTTGACACAGCGGGAGGCATCCGACACATACAGTGCCAGATCGTTCTTGTACTGGGGTTCGATCTTGACCGCGGTATGGGCCTTGGACGTGGTGGCGCCGCCAATCATCAGGGGCACCTGGAAGTCCAGCCGCTGCATCTCCCGGGCCACATGAACCATTTCGTCCAGTGACGGGGTGATCAGGCCGGACAGGCCGATAATATCCACATTCTCGGCTTTGGCGGTCGCCAGGATCTTGTCGCAGGGCACCATCACGCCCATGTCGATCACTTCGTAGTTGTTGCACTGCAGCACCACGCCCACGATGTTCTTGCCGATGTCGTGCACATCGCCCTTCACCGTGGCCATGAGGATCTTGCCCTTGGCCCGCTGACCTTCGGACTTCTCTGCCTCGATATAGGGGATCAGGTGGGCCACCGCCTGTTTCATCACCCGGGCGCTCTTGACCACCTGGGGCAGGAACATCTTGCCGTCGCCGAACAGGTCACCCACCACGTTCATGCCGGCCATCAACGGGCCTTCAATGACCTCGATGGGATGACCTGCCTGCTGACGGCATTCCTCGGCGTCCTCGACGATGTAGGTGGTAATCCCTTTCACCAGGGCATGCTCCACCCGCTTTTCAACAGGCCATTCCCGCCAGGCCAGGTCTTCCTCACGGGTCTTGCCGCCCTGGCCCTTGTAACGCTCGGCGATCTCCAGCAAACGGTCGGTGCCGTCGTCGCGGCGGTTCAGCACCACGTCTTCCACCAGCTCCTTGAGCTCCGGGTCGATCTCGTCATAGACCACCAGCTGGCCGGGGTTGACGATACCCATGTTCATGCCGGCCTTGATGGCGTGGTACAGGAACACCGAGTGAATGGCCTCGCGCACCACGTCGTTGCCCCGGAACGAGAAGGACACGTTGCTGACGCCGCCGGAGATGGAGGCATGGGGCAGGTTGTCGCGGATCCAGCGGGTGGCATTGATGAAGTCCACCGCGTAGTTGTTGTGCTCCTCGATGCCGGTGGCGATGGCGAAGATGTTGGGGTCGAAGATGATATCCCCCGGGTTGAAACCGATGCCCACCAGCAGATCGTAGGAGCGCTTGCAGATCTCGGTCTTGCGCTCGAAGGTATCTGCCTGCCCGTCCTCGTCAAAGGCCATGACCACGACCGCCGCACCATAGCGCATGCAGTCCCGGGCCCGCTTGAGGAACTCCTCCTCGCCTTCCTTGAGGGAAATGGAGTTGACCACCGACTTGCCCTGCACGCAGCGCAGGCCTGCCTCGATCACGTCCCACTTGGAGGAGTCGAGCATGATGGGCACGCGGGAGATATCCGGCTCCGAGGCCACCAGATTCAGGAAGGTGACCATCACCTCCTTTGAATCCAGCATGCCCTCGTCCATGTTGATGTCGATGATCTGGGCGCCGTTCTCCACCTGGTCCCGGGCCACGCTGAGGGCTTCCTCGTACTGCTCCTCCTTGATCAGGCGCAGGAAGCGCTTGGAACCGGTGACGTTGGTTCGCTCGCCCACGTTGATGAACAGGGTATTCTCATCGCCGGTAAAGGGTTCCAGGCCCGACAGGCGCAGGGCCTTTGGCCGCTCCGGAATCTGCCGTGGTGGATACTTGGCCACCGCGTTGGCGACCGCCTCAATATGCTCCGGTGCCGAGCCGCAGCAGCCGCCAATGATGTTCAGGAAGCCATCCCGGGCGAAGCCCTCGATAATCTCTGCCATTTCCTCCGGGGTCTGGTCGTATTCGCCAAACTCGTTGGGCAGGCCGGCGTTGGGATGGGCACTGACGTAGGTTTCCGCCTTGGCGGACAGCTCTTCCACGTAGGGACGCAGGGCATCGGCGCCCAGGGCGCAGTTGAGGCCTACGGTCAGGGGCCGGGCGTGGGCCACGGAATTCCAGAAGGCCTCGGTGGTCTGGCCCGACAGGGTGCGGCCGGAGGCATCGGTGATGGTGCCGGAGATCATCAGCGGCAACTCGATACCGGAGTCCTCGAAATACTGCTGTACCGCGTAGATGGCCGCCTTGGCATTCAGGGTATCGAAGATGGTCTCGATCAACAGCAGGTCGCAGCCGCCTTCGGTCAGGTTCCGGGCGGCCTCGTAGTAATTGTCCACCAGGGTCTGGAAATCCACGTTCCGGTAGCCGGGGTTGTTGACGTCCGGCGAGATGGAGGCGGTGCGGGAAGTGGGGCCGATGGCACCGGCCACAAATCGGGACTTGTGTGGTTCCCTGGCAGTGAACTCGTCGGCAATGGCCCTGGCGAGACGGGCGGATTCACGATTCAGTTCCGGAACGATGTCTTCCAGACCGTAGTCAGCCTGAGACAGCCGGGTGGAGTTAAAGGTATTGGTCTCGATAATATCCGCGCCGGCTGCCAGGTAGTCGGCATGGATGCGGGTCAGCAGTTCCGGCTGGGTCAGACAGAGCAGGTCATTGTTGCCCTGGACCTCACGATCGTAGTCCCGGAAACGCTGACCACGGAATTGCGCCTCGTCCAGCCGTTGATTCTGGATCATGGTGCCCATACCGCCGTCGAGAACCACAATACGTTCCTTGAGGGCCTGGTGGAGCTGGGCAAGTCGGGTTGCGCGATCGGTCATGATAAGAGCTGTCCGGGAATAATGAGTGTGCCATTTTGAGCGGGGCATAATAGCAAACTTACCGTCTTGCGTCCTGCCGGGGACGACAATTGTCAAGTCATGGCGACCTTGAAAACCGGGGCTGCAGGCACTATCTCTGATAAAGACTGACTAAAACACTTGGTCTTTCAGGATGCCGTGATCTCCGTTAAAATGAACTCACATTTACAGACAGGTTGACGCAATGGCACTGGTAACCGTTACCGACTCCGCAAGAGACTATCTTGCTGAACTGATCAACAAGCAGGACGTGGAAGGCATGGGTGTGCGTATTTTCGTGACGCAGCCGGGAACCAAGCATGCCGAGACCTGCCTTGCCTACTGTCCTCCCAACGAAGTGGTGCCCACGGATGAGCAGCTGGATCTGGGCAAATTCCCCCTGTACCTCGACCAGAACTCTGTCCCGTTTCTGGAAGAAGCCTACGTGGACTATGCCAAGGACCAGATGGGTGGCCAGCTGACCATCAAGGCGCCCAACGCCAAGGTTCCGAACATTGATGAGGACGCGCCACTGCCTGACAGGGTCAACTACATCCTGGCCTCTGAGATCAATCCGGGCCTGGCCTCCCACGGTGGCGATGTGCAACTGGTGGAGATTGTCGACGAATCCGTGGCTGTGCTCCGGTTCGGTGGTGGCTGTCAGGGTTGTAGCGCGGTGAGCCTGACCCTGAAGCAGGGCGTCGAGTCCACTCTGAAGGAGCGGGTGCCGGAAATCAGCGCGGTACGCGACGTGACAGATCACTCCTACAAGGAGAATGCCTACTACCAGTAACCGCCGTTGTTACCCGGGCGGAAGGTCCGTCTGGTAGTCGGGAACAGAAAGCCCCGGAGGTCGCGAGACGCCGGGGCTTTCTGCTGTTACAGGCAGTTGGTTGGCCGGGGCAGGCCGGCAATGCGGCAGGCGGTCTTGGCGGGTGTACCCGGGAACAGCTGCATCAGGTAGATACTGTTGCCCTTGTCTTCGCCCAGAATCTCCCTGACGGCTTTGACAAACAGCCGGTTGGAGGGAGGTGCCATTTCATGTTCCTTGTAAAAAACCCTTAATAACTCGATGATTTCCCAGTGTTCCTGGGTTAGGGATATGTCGGACTCGGCAGCAATTTCCGCCGCCACGGATTCATCCCATTGCCAGGCGTCCTCCAGAAATCCTTCACTATTGCGTTCGGGAAACGACATCCGCAACTCTCCGTTCAGGGTTTACCAACTGATCAGGCGTGAAAAGCGGTCAGTGAGGTGTGTCATGCCGAGGTAATCCAGCAGCTCGACCTTTTCGCCCGGGCGCGTAACCAGACCCCGCGCGACGCAATCCGCCTGCAGGGCGCGGGTGCCCTCCGGCAGGTGTACCCCCGCATCAGCCAGGGCAAGAACGGCGTTCTCGATCAGCAGTAGGACATCGCCCGGCGCCATGGCGTCCAGACAGGCCCGGAACCGATGGTGCTCAGGACGTTTGTTGAGGATGTGAAGTGTAGCAACGGGAGTGTTTGTCATAACTGCACGACCTGGCTGAAATCTCCATAGAAACCGGCGTCTGGTGTTACAGCCTTGACCTCAGGGTCAGGGCGCTCAATGGCGAAGCGGGCCAATGCATCGCTGTCGGCGAACAGTTCGGCAACGCCAAACATTCTGGCGGCGCCCAGGTTGCGGCTGACGGTCTTCTGGCTGAGGGCAGCGCCGTCCTGCCCAGGGCGCAGCCAGTTTACCCCTTCGCCCCGAAACAGCAGGGCAACAGGACGGTCAAAGGCCGCCAGCGACAGCGCCATGTCGAGGGCCTCACGTCCGCGCCAGTCGCCGTAGGGTGGGGTGTCGATCACGATCAACTGGATGGCCGCCATTTCACGCCCCCCCATGAAAGTAGATCATCCGCTCCGAGCTGGCTCCGGCTTCGACCCATTCACCCAGGCCTGCAATCTCGAAGCCGTCGGTGAGGTTGGCGGCTGGCCGGTCATACCGCTGGGCTTCCTGCTCGTTCAGCAAGCCCCTGCGCAGGGCTGAGGCAATGCAGGCCACCGCCGGAATCCGGTGGCTGGCGAGCAGTTCCTGCCACCGTGTGGTCCAGTTAACTTCATCGGATGGTGGCGTGTTCAGCGCCGACGCCAGGATTACCCCGTCGCCGTATAGAAACACCTGGTCAACGGCATGGCCGGAATCGAGCAGCGCACGGCAGAAGGCATAGGCGGTGGCAGGCGCCTGGCTGACATAGGGTGCGCCGGTAATCACAACGGTATATCCGGGCAGGTGGGACGCCCTGGTATCAGACATGATGCATCTCTTGTGCTTTGAAAGGGGTATTCTGCCAAATTCAGGGGGTGTGGTGCCAAGAAAAAAGCCCCGCAATGCGGGGCTCTGGAAATGCCATGAAGCACTCCGGTGACTTACTCGTTGAAGGCACCAAGGAGGTGGAGCAGCGAGACAAACAGATTGTAGATGCTGAGGTACAGCCCAACGGTTGCCATCACGTAGTTGGTTTCGCCGCCGTTCACGATGCGACTGGTGTCAAACAGGATGAAGCCGGACATCAGCAGCACGATGGCCGCGCTCAGGGCGAGGCTGAACATGCTGATATCGACGCCAAACAAGCTTGCAACCAGGCCACCCAGCATGGCAACGATAACCACAACCATGCCCGCTACCAGGAAGCTGCGCATGAAGGAGAAGTCCTTCTTGGTGGTCAGCACGTAGCCCGACAGGGCGAAGAAAACCAGGGCTGTGCCGCCCAGGGCCTGCATGACGATGGTGCCGCCATTGGACATGGCCAGGTAGTGGGACAGCAACGGACCAAGAGAAATACCCAGCAGGCCGGTAAAGGCAAATACCACTCCGATACCGGCGGGGCTGTTGGCAGTACGGGGAAGCACCAGCCAGATCAGTGCCAGCGCACCCAAGGAGCAGACCAGGCCGATGCCATGGCTCAGATTAAGCGCCATGGCCACACCGGCCATGACCGCACTGAACACAAGCGTCATCGCCAGCAGCATATAGGTGTTTTTCAACACCTTCCTGGCGTCGGCGCTGATCTCCGTGCCTGAGCCGGCGCGGGTGGCCGCATAGCTACCCTGATTCTGGTTGACGTTAAAACGCCTGTTTTCCATGTTTCTCTCCGTAATATGATCGGTCAGTGGTTAATACCCTGCGTTCCATCATAATGGACCGGGTTTAACTTTCAATCGTTAACGTTCAGCATTTCAGACAATAAGCCGGCCAAACGGTTCCATGACGTGGATTTAATCTTGCTTTGGCCTTTTCCCCGCGTTGGTGGTGTCCCCCGCTGGGCTGGCTGATTCTGCCTGCCAGTCCAGCTCCGGGTTGGACTGGCAGAATGAGCATTCTTCCGTGTCCACCGACGCTCCGCCGGCTTCCACATAGCGCAGCCGATGGCTGGCGGCACCGCGATTGCTCGATACCGAGAACCGGCGGTCCCTGGCCCGGCCATTTTCATCTGGTGGAGTGTCTGCAGTCATCGTCTGTTGTCCTCCCTTTGGTCTATCGGGAATATCGACCTCTTACACCAATTATGGGGGCCGGAACACGGGAATCAATGCCTCAGACCACCAGGGTCGGGCATTTGGCCATGCTGGCCACCCGTTGGGAGACGCTGCCCAGTATCATCCCGTCCTTGTCGCTATCACTACCGCGGGAGCCGACCACGATGAGGTCGATGTCGTGCTGCCTGGCAAACTTGACGATGGTTTTGGAGGGCTTGCCACCTTTGACAAAGCCGCGTACGCCAGAAGCGCCCAGTTTAGTCGCATGCTCCTTGGCGTACTCCACCACATCCCTGGCGTGCTCAGACAGGGCCTGGTCGGGGATCGGGGGCTCCTTGGACCGCACCATCGAGAGTGAGGCCTCAAACAGGCTGTGGTGCTTGTAGACACAGAGCAGGTAGAGCTCTGCCCCGGTCAGCTTCTGGAACTCCACAGCCTTTTCCAGGGCAACCATGGCATGTGTGGAACCATCTACGGCTACCAGAATTCGTCGAAACATGATCACCTCCTCAGCGCAAATCGGCGCTTTTTGATCAACGGAATGCCACGTCGCGCAGGAACAGCGCAATTTGCGGGAAGGCAATCAGCAGACCCGCTGCCGCCACCAGCATGATGATAAACGGCGGTGTTCCGCGAATGACCTCCCAGTAGGGGCGTTTGAAGATTGCGATAGCCGTGAAGATATCGCAGCCGAACGGCGGCGTGGCCGAGCCGATGGCTACCTGCAGGGTGATCAGTACACCAACCAGCACCGGGTCGAGCCCCGTGGCCTGAATGGCCGGCGCAAAGATGGGCGTCAGCACGAGGATGACAACGATCGGGTCCACAAACATGCAGGCCACAAAGAAAGCCACACAAATGGCAATCAGAACGCCCACGGGGCCGGCCTCATTGACACCCACCGCCGACAGGATGGCCTGGGGTATCTGGGCAAACGAAATGATATACGAGAAGCCGTTACCGGCGGCCACCAGGATAAACACCACGGCTGTAATGAGACCGGTGGACTTGGCAATGCGATAGATATCAATGGTCTTCAGCGACCGGAAGATAACGAACTCCAGTAGCAGGGCATAGAGCACGCATACCGCTGCGGCCTCTGTCGGGCTGAAAATGCCGCCATAGATGCCCCCCACGATGATTACCGGGAAGAAAAGTGGCCAGAGGGCCTCCCGCACGGACCGGGCACGCTCACCCCAGGTGGATTTGGCTTCGGTGGGCACCTTGTTACGGATGGCGTAGAACAGGCAGTAGGCGGAGAACATCGCCAGAATCATGATGCCCGGGCCAATACCGGCAATGAACAGCTCGGCGATGGAGGTCTCCGAGATAACCCCGTAGATGATCATGCCGATACTGGGTGGTATCAGGAACGCGATATCACTGGAGTTGATGATCAGGGCCAGGGTAAAGGAGTCGGAGTAGCCCGCCTTGAGCATTTTGGGGCGCAATGGCGAACCGATGGCCACCACCGTAGCCTGGGTGGAGCCCGAAACGGCACCAAACAGGGTACAGGAGGTGGCCGTGCTGATGGCCAGGCCGCCCTTGATGTGACCAATGAACGACATGACCATGGCAATCAGCCGGTCCGCCGAGTGGCCGCGGGTCATGATATCGGCGGCAAGGATGAACATGGGTACGGCAATCAGTGAGGCGGGGCGGATGCCACCCATCATCTGCTGTACCAGGGTGGTCATCTGGCCGAAGCCATTGAACATTTCGTAGAAGCCGACCAGCGCAGCGGTGAGAAGCGGGATCATCATCGGGAAGCCCAGCAGGAGCAGCACGATCATGATCACCAGTAATAACGTTGCCATGAGTGATTCCTTTTTTTCTTGCTCTTGCGGGTGTCAGATCTCGGTTTCGGTGTCGGCGTAACCGTCCAGCACCGAGGTCGACAGGTAGACGTCCTTGGCCACCATGTTCTTGATCGCCGTCAGAACATACTGAACGCCAGTAATGGCGAAGCCGATGGGCACCCAGATGTAGATGAGCCAGATGGGAATGCCCAGGGCGGGAAGAACCCGTCCGCGACTGTACAGGTTGAGGATGTACTCGACAGAGAAGTAGCAGAGGACGAACATCACCACCGAGGTAAACAAGGCAATGACGATCATCAGCACCTTACGACCACCCGTCGGCAAAGTGTCATAGATGGCCGACATGCGGATGTGGCGCCCGTGGCGAGCGGCATAGCCCAGGCCGGCAAAGGTAATGAGGATAATCAGGATGCGGTTGATCTCACCAGAGAAAAACAACCCTTCTCCAAAAACAAAACGGGCAACAACATTGATGCAGGTATTCAGGGCCATCAACAGCACGCCGATAGCGAGCATCACGGCTTCAATCTTTGCAATAAGCAGGTCCACAACGCCCAGGGGGCCGGGCAGACCCGATTTGTAGCCTTCGGCTTCATCCGGTTCGGTGGCTGAATTGGTCATGGGGAGAACTCCGTTCCAAGTCCGGGAAGAAAACCAGCCCCGGGGGGTGTCCCCCGGGGCGGTTCAACCATCAGTTGTTCTGGACCTCTTTCAGGTCTTCCTTGAACTGATCAAGCAGTTTCTTGCCGCTTTCGCCCGTCATCTCGATAAAGGCATCCTCTACCTGAGGCGCGCGTTCGCGGAAGGCTTCGATCTGTTCATCGTTCAGCTTGGTAACCGTGACGTCGTCACTGGCTTCCTTGATTTTCGCAAGGGATTCGTCGGCCAGGCCGTCAATGTGATCGATGATTTTCTCGAAGGCATAGTCTGCAGCTTCCTGAACCAGCTTCTGGTCTTCTTCGGACAGGCCTTCATAGAAATCCTGGTTGGCCATGATGGCGGTAGTGAACCAGCCGTGGCCGGTGAACAGAAGGTTCGGAGACACCTCGTACAGACCGCCGGACTCGATCCAGAAGATGGGGTTCTCCTGGCCATCGATCATGTTGGTCTGCAGTGCGCCGTAAACCTCACCCCAGGGCAGTGGTGTCGGAGTGGCACCAAAGGCCTCATAGGTTTCCGACAGCAGCGGGTTGGTCATAACCCGGATCTTCTTGTTCTGCAGATCCTCCGGTGAAGTGGCCTTCTCGTCCAGGGTGATAACCATCTCACCCTCGGGGTACATCTGCAGCAGTTCCAGGCCCTGTTCCGCGTAGAGTTTCGGGAACATCTCATTGATGGCCTCGCTCTCGCGGAAGAACGTGACCACCGCATCCATATCGGTGGGCATCAGATAGGGAATGAAAAAGATCTGGGCTTCGGGGATCAGGGAACCCGTAAAACCGGGAGACTGGTTAACGAACTGAAGGATGCCGTTCTGGGTCTGCTCCATGATGTCGTCGGACTCACCAAGTTGCCCGAATTCGAAGATCTGGATCTGGTGATCGGAGTTCTCTTCGACGTAGTCCTTGAAGTGCTCGGCGTAAACGTCCTGAACGTCACCGTCATATTCTTCGTGGGCATAACGCCAGGTAGCGGCGTTGGCCACGCTGGTGGCAGCGATGGCTGCAGCCAGGGTGAGAGTGGATGCACCTACGATTTTCCTGAATGTTGTGCTCTTGTTCATGCCTTTTATCTCCATCGTCCTTCAAGAGGCACGGCTGGGGGACTGAGCTGCTTTCTTGTTGTAATAAGTGGGCCCCGGAATCAGGCGCGAGAAACCCGAAACCAGCCGTAGCAGTTTTGATTAACGCCTTTTTAGACTGGCAAAACATTGATAATAAGGCAAGAAAACCGCCATAAAGGATTCACAATGAATCGCCGATTTGTGCTTGACTGGGCGGTTATGGGGCGCGTAATGGCCTATGCTCGGGTCCCTGTAGCGGCTCCCCGGGCCCTTCGGGGCCGGAGAATGGGGCTGTAGGGTGCCCTGATAATGCGTAATCACGGAGGAATGGGTCTTGTCCAACCTACCCAGAATGACAGCAACAGTGATTGCCGGGTTTTGCCTGTTGATGGCGCTGACTGCCAGGGCCGAGACGCTGACCAGTCAGGCCGTCAGCCGTTTTATCGCGACCATGGAGAAGATGCAGGACAACGAGGCTTTCAGTGACCAGTTCATGTCAGCCTGGGAGGCCGGCCGGGAAGGTCGGGATTATCCGGGGTCGCTGATGCCGTCCGAGAAGGTAGCCTTGCTGGAGGGCAACAAAGCCCACGGCACCTTCAAGGCCATCATAAAGAAGCACGGATTTAACGATCCCGACGCCTGGAGCCGGGTAGGGGACCAGGCCCTGCTGGCGTTGATCAGTGTGGAAATGGAAGGCAACGAAACGGCCATGCAGAAACGGCTGGATCAGATGTCGCAGGAGGTGGCCGCCAACCCGCAATTCTCCGAGGCCCAGAGGCAGCGGCTTCAGCAGATGATCAGCCGCACATCGCAGATACTTGAGCGTGTGGCAGCGGTACCGGAAGCGGATAGAGAGGCAATACGGCCACATCTGTCGGAACTGACCCGGGTATTGGAGTACGGCGCAGAAGACTGAGAAATGGCAAAAAACCGGGTAGGGGATAGGGAATCAGGGAGAAGAAAAATGGCGGTGGGCCAGGGATTCGAACCCCGGGAAGGCTACTAACCTTCGGCGGTTTTCAAGACCGCTGCATTCAGCCACTCTGCCAGCCCACCGTTTATCCATATTGTCGCTGCCATTGCGACAGCGACGTGCATGATACCGGAATGTTTTTGACTGTCAACGCCCTGCGGGCACGGTACCCTATAGAATTCCCGTTCAGTGAAGGCGTAATAGATGTTGGGCCAGTTGATGGCGTCGGCACAGGGCAAACCGTTCAGTGTCTGCCAACCGGCTATCCTCAGGATGCCCATGGGGTCATGTTGAACTGCTGCTCGAAGAGCAGTCGTTCCGACTGGCAGTCGGCCACATCAGCCCACTGGAACTCGACGGGCTCGCCGGGTCTTTTTTGTGCCAGCCGCCCGCAATCGAGTCGGGCCACGGTGCCGATAATCGGATACCCACCGATGGTCTGGCGGTCATTGAGCAACACCATGGGCTTGCCGTCGCCCGGCACCTGAACCGTTCCGCAGGTCACTCCCTTTGAAACAATGCCACCAGCGGATTGAAGGGCGGGGCCATCCAGGCGATAGGCCATACGATCCGACTGATGGCCGACGGTGTAACAGGCGCTCAGGAAACGGGCCCGGTCAAGGTTCGAAAAGGTGGGATATTCGGGGCCTGGAATGAGCTTGAGGGGGGCATTGCTCTCAAGTTCGCAGCGGACCTGCGCCGGCACCTCGCGTTTCAGGCAGGCGTCCATGTCGAGATCAGCCGGTGTTTCCATGGCCGGAAGCGCCGTTTCGGCGGCCAGCACGCCCAGATCGGTCAACCCCTCGCGACTGACACAGGATCGGCTGCCACAGAAGGCGCGGGTCTGCCAGCCCCCGACGACGGCGAGATAGGTAAGCAAGCCGGAGGATGGCGTGCTCAGCTCCAACTCGTCACCTGCTTCTATGAAGAAGACACCCCAATGTGGAATCGGCTTGCCGTTCACGGTCCCCTGGCAGTCCGCACCCGTGATGGCAAGAAACAATGGCTGCCGCGCCGTTGCGGTGAAGCCGCCGAGGGTAATTTCCAGGCATGCGGCGTTAGTACCATTGCCAAGCAGATGATTGGCCCAGCGGAAGGACCGCAGATCGGCTGCACCGCCCGGAGAGAGCCCCTGGTGCTGGTATCCGCTTCGCCCGAGGTCCTGCACGGTGGTTCGGGGGCCGGACTTGGTCACCATCAGGGCAGTCATTGGCGGGCCTCCTCAATGAAAGGGGTGTCGTCGCCGCCAAGAGACAGGAAGGTAGCATGGTCAATGGCGCGGAACCGAACGGTATCGCCCACGGACAGCAATGCCAGATCCTGCTCGCTGAACAGTTGTGTCGGGCAACGTCCAATCAGTTGCCAGCCGCCGGGGGAAGGCGCGGGATAGACGGCAGTCTGCCGGTTCGCGATACCGACGCTGCCCCCGGGTACACGGACCCTGGGGCGCTCGAGCCTGGGGTGGGCTATGGCGGGGTCCACCAGCCCCATAAACCCGAACCCCGGACTGAAGCCCAGGGCGTATACCTGATAGGCCGTGGTGGTATGCTTCTCGATGACCTGATCCACACTCAGTTCGCAGGCGCTGGCCAGTCGCTCCAGATCGGGGCCGACGGAAGGGTGATACCACACGGGCAGCTCTATGGATTGTGCTTCTGCCTGGCCTCCTGCTTCAGGCAGACTGTCATATAACGCCCGTAGCTCACTGATAATAAATCGAAAGTCAGACGTTAATGGGTTGTAGTACACGGTAATGGTCGCGTAGGACGGCACCAGGTCCGTTACTCTTCGGCCAAAGCGTTGCCGGATGGCCCCGCACCAGGCTGCGATAACCGGGGTCAGGTCAGGATCGATGGCGTCGCCAAAGGTCAGCAGCACGGCGTCTTCAGCGATTGGCTGTATATCGGGGAACGGCGCAACCGACATGATGATCAGCCGGTGGTATCGCCCTGGCGCAGGGCTTTGCGGATGGCACGCGTCGCTGCCAGGGCATGGACATTATCCCCATGCACACACAGGCTGTCGGCCTTCAGGGTCAGCCACTGGCCACTGATGCTATGGAGGCCCCCGTTGCTGGCCAACGTCAGCGCCTGGGCAATGATGGTGTCGGGGTCTTCGTGGACGGCGCCGGGCTGTTTCCTGGAGACCAGGCGACCATTGTCATCGTAGGCACGGTCGGCGAAGGCTTCGAAGATCAGCGGCAGGCCAACGGCGTCTGCGAGGGATTCATGGGCCCGGGCATGGACGGTTGCGGGAATCATCAGCGGCAGGCCCTGGCGATAAGATGCCACCGCTTCCATGACCGCCTTCAGGGTATCCTGATCCTGCATCATATCGTTGTTAAGCGCGCCGTGGGGTTTGACGTACTCCACGTTGGTACCGTGAGCCTGGCAGATTCCCTCCAGGGCACCCAGCTGATACCAGATCAGCCCACGGATCTCTTCCGCGGTGTGCTGGATGGAGCGGCGGCCGAAGCCCGCCAGGTCATGGTAGGACGGATGGGCCCCGATCTGGACGCCGTGTTCCAGGGCGAGGCTCACGGTCCGCGCCATGATGGATGGGTCGGAGGCGTGGAAGCCACAGGCCACATTGGCCATGTCGATATAGGGCATGACCGCTTCGTCCTGGCCCATGGTCCAGGCCCCGAAACTCTCGCCAAGATCGCAGTTCAGTTTCATTGCGGGCGTCCTGTCAGATCGTGCTCTCGCAAGTACTTTGGAGAGCGCCTTGATGTCTGACTACCAGTCTACCATCCAAGCTGCTGTCTGACTGCTTCGGCACGTTCCCGGCGTGCGTCCAGTGCTGCCGGGTCATTGGAAGGTGTCGGCCAGCCCTCCAGGTTCTGCTCGATCAGCTGCACCAGGGCTTCGATATGGCCCTCGGTGGCATTCAGGGCGGAAATGTACTCGAACTGCCTGCCGCCGGCCTCCATGAAATATTCCCGGTTCTCCTCGTTGATTTCCTCGATGGTCTCCAGGCAGTCAGAGGAGAATCCTGGACAGAATACGTCCACGGATTCCACGCCCGCGGAAGGCAGCGACTTCATGGTTTCGTCGGTGTAGGGGCGCAGCCACTCCTCGCGACCGAATCTGGACTGGAAGGTGGTCATGTAATCGTCGGCGGAGAGGCCCAGACGCTCGGCGAGCAGGCGCGAGGTCTTGTGGCACTCACAGTGGTAGGGATCACCCCGGTCAAGGTATTTCCGGGGCACGCCGTGGTAGGACAGGATCAGCTTGTCCTTGCGGCCATTGCGGTTCCAGTGCGCCTCGATATGGCTGGCCATGGCTTCGATATAGGGTGGGAAGTCATGGTAATGGCTGATAAAACGGAAGTCCGGTAGCCAGCGGCGTCGCGTGAAATCCGCCGCAATGGCATCAAAGGTGGAGGCGGAGGTGGACGCCGAATACTGGGGGTACAGTGGCAGTACCAGCAGCTGGCGTACCCCCTGGCTCTGCATCTGGTCCAGTACGCTGGTAATGGAGGGGTTGCCGTAGCGCATGGCGAAGCCCACCACCAGATTGTCGCCGTACTTGCGCTGAAGGGCGGTGCGAATGCCGTCGCACTGATTGGCGGTGTGGATCAGCAGTGGCGAGCCCTCCGGCTGCCAGACCGACCGGTAGGCTTTCGCGGACCGTGACGGCCGGATACGCAGGATAATGCCGTGCAGTACAAGCCACCACAGCGGACGTGGTGCCTCCACCACCCGCGGGTCCCACAGGAACTCCGCAAGGTAGCGGCGCAGTGCGCTGGTGGTGGGGGCATCCGGTGTGCCCAGGTTGGTGACCAGTATGCCCAGGCGCGATGGCCGGTCGTGGCGGAATTCGTCCTCACCCTTGTAGCTCATGGGGCCAGTAATCCTCGGGAAACGTGTGGTGAATATGGGGATGTTGCCAGAGCCGGTTATACGGCGTGACCACCGGCGAAGATCAATCCTGGTGGGTTGACGCCTGTTGCTGGAGCCTCGGGATCAGGCCCCGCAGGTCATACCCGGCCTGACCGGCCTGCTGAATAATAGGCTCAAGGGGTTTGCGACGGGCGGAGCTCAGCGCCCAGAGCACACTGCAACGGGTTCCGGAACGGCAGAAAGCGAGTACCGGTTTTTCTGCCTGCTCGAACATGGGAGCGAAAGCATCCACGTCCTCGTCGAGGATGTTGCCTGATTCTACCGGTAGGTATACCCACGCCAGGCCATGCTCCCGGGCGGCCGCCTCAAGATCTGCCATGGCGGGCTGGCCCGGCTCTTCCTGATCGGGGCGATTCGCCACCAGGGTCTTGAAGCCCAGGCGGGCGATTTCAGCTACCTGGTCCGGCGTTATCTGGGGCGCAACGGAGATTGAGTCATCGATCTTGCGAATGTCCATAGGCTGTTGTCTCTCAAATGCTGCTGGCTTGCGTTCGGTCTTGCCGGTGGTGTACACGGAATTCTACAGAAATCCTCCGGGCAGCACAGCCGGCTGTACTTGCGGCAGCGACTATCAGGACGCTTGCCGCTGCCTCTCGATCAGTTGGAACAGGCCCATGCCGGCGACCATCGAGGCGACAAAGACCACGGCCCTGAGTTCACCGGCACCCAGCGCGACCAGCCCCGGTCCGGGGCAGAAGCCAGCCAGCCCCCAGCCCACGCCAAACATCAGGCTGCCAATCACCAGCCGTGAGGAGATATCGTTGCTCGACGGCAGTTTCATATCAAATCCCAGAAACGACCGGTGCCGACGGCGGGCAACGGCGAAGGAGAAAACCCCCACCGCAATGGCGCCGGCCATCACCAGGGCAAGGGATGGATCCCAGGCACCAGCCAGGTCAAGAAAGCCAAGAACCTTCTCGGGGTTGGCCATGCCCGATAGCAGCAGACCAAGACCAAACACAAGACCCGCAATAAAGGACGCAAGGGTAAAGCGCATAACGACTCCTCCGGATAATTCAGACGCCAAGGGCGTGGCGAACCAGGTAGACGGTGACGAAGCCCGCGAGCATGAACGCGCCGGTTGCCAACAGTGACCTTGGCGAGAACCGCGACAGCCCACACACGCCATGGCCACTGGTGCAGCCGGACCCATAACGGGTACCGATACCCACGAGCAGGCCGGCGACAACAATAACCGGGTAACTGGCGTTGACTTCGATCGGGGGCAGGGTGGCTACGGTTGCCCACAGCAAGGGGGCAATGATCATTCCGGCAAGAAAGGCGATGCGCCAGCGCACATCGCCGCTGGCGGGCGTCAGCAGACCCCCGAGTATGCCGCTGATGCCGGCAATCCGCCCGTTGAGCAGTACGAACAGTGATGCGGCCACCCCGATCACCAGCCCGCCAGCCAGTGCGGACCAGGGGGTGAAATGGTTCCAGGCAATGTCAATCATCATTCCTTCCTGCTATGGCTTGGGGAGCATGGCGATATGCCGCTCTGTCTCCTTATAATAAAACATACTAAGCATAGAACAAAGTGCTTGGGTTGCGACTTGTACGTAAAAGCGGCGGGAAAATCCGGTGATGATGACAAAAAAGCCCGGCTCAAGGGCCGGGCAGAGGCGTGCGAGTAGTATCCATGAAAGACTTCCAGACAAACCGGCATCAGCTGAGATGCCAGTCAGTTTCAGTATTGACCATAATTTGAACAGTTCAAGGAACTCCCGGTAAAACATTAAAACCGTTTTTGAATATAAATAGCAGTCTTATAGTTAAACTGTCTTGCCGTCCGTCAGAAGGAGGCGTCTTCAATGATTTGTACGGGCCAATGTAATAGACTGGGAAGCTGCGCGGCACCATGGCGGCCGCCCCACTTTGGGCCCTTTTGAGGGCCAGTTTCGTTACCAGGAACCACATGCGCCTCAAATGACCGTCAGGACGGTCTCAAAGTGGGATAATCTCGCCTGGCGTGATGTCTACCGCGCAGACGCCTGGTTTTAACTCCCCGGAAGGACAAGGTTTTTATGACCGACAAGAAACGCCCCTCAAAGCAAACCCGGACTCCGGTACCGAAGGCGGATGAGGATTCGCTGATGGCCGGTCGTATCCGGGATTCCGCCCGGCAGATCTGGCTGGCGGGGCTCGGTGCCTACACCAAGGCGGAAGAGGACGCCGGTCGCTTTTTCGAACGCCTGGTTCACGAGGGTGAAGAAATCGAGACCAAGACCCGTGGGCTGGTGGAAAGGCAGGTCAGGGCGGTGGAGCACAGGGTAGAGGACGTGCGGGATCGTGCAACAGGTACCTGGGATCGTCTGGAAACCATGTTTGATGAACGCGTCGCCGGCGCCCTGAAGCGTCTCGGTATTCCCCGCCGGGAAGACCTGGAACGGCTGGAGCAAAGGGTTGCTGAACTGGAGCAGAAGCTGGCGGAGCAGGACAGTTCAGGCTCCCGGTCTGTAGGTGGCGTGTCGCCCGGATCGGACGAGGAGGAATAGGCGGTTACCGCAGATAATCCTCTGCCAGCAATCTGAGTTCCCCGGCTGCACTTACCGTCAGGTGTGGCATCAGCAGATAGAACACCTGGTAGACACCCCGTGCCGGGTCCATTCCGTTGCGGTTGCCCAGCTCCTTCAGGCTGTCGAAGCTCTCCCAGTAGCAGACGGTTAGCGTCAGCTGTTCGCACAGTGCGTCCAGGGAGGGCTGGTCCAGTGACATATGATGCTGCCGCGACAGGCTGTCACAGAGAATACGAAAGCCTTTCTCCTTGCGCTTGAGGATTTTCCGGAAGCTGGCCTTCAGGTCCGGGTACCGCGTCAGGATATTCACCAGGTCGTGGTACAGGAAGCGGTAACGCTCCAGGGTTTCGAACAGCAGGTGCAGGAAAAAACCCAGCTGATCCAGCCCCACGTCGACGTCTGGCGGAATCGCCAGCAGGTCATCCATGTCGGCTTTGTACTGTCCGAACAGTTCGCCGACTATGTCTGACTTGCTGCGGAAGTGGTAATAGAGGTTGCCCGGGCTGATGTCCATTTCATCAGAGATCAGCAGGGTGGTAACGTTGGGCTCCCCGATCTCATTGAACAGCCCCAGGCTGGTGGACAGTATCCGCTCACGGGTTTTTACCTTCACCGCCGTCTCCCTGGCCATGGCGACCTATAGATCAAAAGACGCCCAGACCGGGCAGTGGTCCGAAGGTTTTTCCATGCCCCGGATGTCGTAACTGACACCGGCGGCCCGGGCTCTGGCAAGCAGGTCGTCGCTGGCCATGACCAGATCAATACGCAGGCCGCGTTTCGGGTCCCGTTCGAAGCCACGGCTGCGGTAGTCGAACCAGCTGAAGGTGTTGTCTTCCTGCGGGTGCAGGTAGCGGAAGACATCGGTCAGACCCCGGCTTTCCACCTGGGCCAGCCATTCCCGCTCCTCTGGCAAAAAGCTGCACTTGCCCGTGCGCAGCCAGCGCCGGGCATTGTCTGCGCCAATGCCGATGTCCCGGTCCGTGGGCGAGATGTTCATGTCGCCCATCAACAGGATATGCCCCTTGCCCTTCTTCAGGTTATCCAGCAAGGCCATCAGGTCGTGATAGAACTTTTCCTTGGCCGGAAACTTGACCGGGTGCTCGCGGTTTTCCCCCTGGGGGAAATAACCGTTGATCACGTTGACGGTTTCCCCGTTTATGTTGAACCGCCCCCGGATCAGGCGGCGCTGGGCCTCCTCGCCATCCGCCGGAAATCCCATGTGGACCTCCTCCGGCGCCTGCCGGGACAGCAGAGCCACGCCATAATGGGTTTTCTGACCATGGAAGTGGACGTGGTAGCCCATGGCTTCCACCTCGGCCACGGGAAACTGGTCATCATTAACCTTGGTTTCCTGGAGGCCAATGATGTCGGGATTGAACTCGTCGATGACTGCCTGCAACTGATGCAGCCGCATGCGTATGCTGTTGACATTGAAGGAAACAACTTTCATGGAATCGGGTCTGCCATTCGCTGGGGATGCTGCTGGCAGTCTACCACAGCGTGGGCACAGGCCAAGGCAGGATCAGGAAGGTGGCAGCAGAGGGCAGGGCGGGGCCGAGTCCAGGGAGTAACGAATGGCCACCTGGTAGTTCTCGTCCTGATTGCGGCGGATATTCCCCAGGCCCACGTAGTGGGTGAGAAAGCCATCCTCCCGGTAGCCCAGGCGGATGGGGTCCACCGCCAGGCGCATGATCAGCCCGCCAGGGCGGATGCGGAAGCTGTGGTCGGCTCCGGGGATCGCCTGCGGGGCGGGTTCCAGAACAAAGCTGTAGGCCTCGCCTCGGGTCGGTGCCAGGAAGCGGAATTCGACAGCTTCCCCTGAGGTGACGGTGGTCCAGTGCTTGCGGATAAAGTGGTCGAAGCCGGCATCCACCACCAGGTCTTCCGTGATACTCAGGGTCCAGTCACCTCGCTGCTCGTCGCCCGCTGACCACTGGACGCCCAGGGAGCCATCACTGACCGACACCCGCAGGCGTTCGCCAAACCCGGGCTGGCGGAAGTCCACCTCTGGTTGCAGCAGACTGGCGGGATAATCGAGTCGCTTGGATGCAAAAGCCTCTGAAGCCCCGGGACGCAGGTAGTCCACACGGTGTTGGTCGGGCCGCCACTGGCCGTCCACGCAGGCTCCGCTGATCCGATGCTGTTCCCGGTAGAGTGTCTGCGTGCCGCCGGGGACGGCTGCAATGCCCTCGAAAACCATCTCTGGCCCCTGGGCCAAGGACTGGAACGTCATCAGTGAGCCGAAAATACCCGCTACAACGGCCAATGGTTTCATGCCAGAGTCTCCGCAAAACGCCGCTTTTGAATGGTCATAAGCAGCGGGAAGATAACCAGCCAGCCAACCGCCAGTGCGGCGATAGACACCGTGTTAGCGGGCAGGGTGACGGCATCCAGCTTGCTGGCGGCCAGGTAGGCAAGGGGCCCCGCTACCGGCGCAAACACGAAGGGTAGCCAGATTCGCTGATGCATCCAGGCCAGGGAGTGGGCGAGGGTGGTCATGAACAGTGCCCAGATGGCTGTCAGCCACAGTGGGGTCCAGGTGCTCCCGGCACCGTCCTCGATCATGCCGGTGCTGAACCACAGCCCATCCAGCAGGGATCCCAGTACTACCCCAAGCAGGATGAAGCGTGCCTCCGCGGCGGGGCGCACGCTGACCACAGCCAGGTGAAACGCAACCACACCGATCGCAATCGCCACGGCCCAGGCATTGGTCAGCAGCACGCAGGCCAGCCAGCCTGCCTGGAACAGGGCAAAGTTAACCACTTTAAGGGCGGTACTGGTGTCTGATGCCATGTTTATCAGCCCTGAATGGCATCGGCGACCAGATGCGGCCGCTTGTTACCTGGCTTGGCCAGAAGCAACTGGTTGACGCCGATGGCCCGTTCACTGAATCCCGCCTCGCAGTAGGCGAAATAGAAATGCCACAGGCGCTGGAAGGCCTCATCGTAGCCAAGCGCTTCCATTTCGCCGCTATTGGCCAGGAAACGCTCACACCAGTCGCGCAGGGTGCGGGCATAGTGGAAGCCGAAATCCTCGGCGTGAGTCAGCACCAGATCACTTTCCCGGCGAACCGAGTCCAGGATCGCTCCGAAGGAAGGAATAAAGCTGCCGGGGAAGATGTGGCGCTGTATGAAGTCCACATTTTTCAGGGCCCGCCGGTAGCGTTGCTCCGGCATGGTAATCGCCTGTACCAGCGCCAGGCCATCGGGCTTGAGCAGGGTGCTGATCTGCCGCAGATAGCTGTCGAGGAATTGCGGCCCCACCGCTTCGATCATTTCAATGGAGACCAGCTTGTCAAACTGGCCTTCCAGGTCGCGGTAGTCTTCGAAGAGCAGGGTGACGCGGTCCTCCAGACCTTCCTGCCGGACCTTTTCCCTGGCCAGGGCAAGCTGTTCCGCGGAAATGGTTGTGGTGGTGACATGGCACCCGTAGTACGCGGCCGCATGAATGGCGAATCCACCCCAGCCGGTGCCAATTTCGATCACCCGGTCTCCCGGTTTCAGGTCCAGTTTCCGGCAGATCAGGTCCAGCTTATAGGTGGCGGCTTCGTCCAGGCCGGCATCCTCCCGCGGGTAGACCGCCGACGAATACATCATGGTGGGGTCCAGAAACAGGCTGAACAGCTCGTTACCCAGGTCATAGTGGGCGGAAATGTTCTTCCGGGATCCGACCCGGGTGTTGCGGTTCAGCCAGTGCAGGCCCTTCAGAGCCGGTTTGGTAAGCCAGCTGAAACGGTCTTCAAAGGCGTTCATGGTATCCACGTTGCGGGTAAAGAATCTCAGCAATGCGGTCAGGTCCGGCGTGCTCCAGTCTCCGGCTACATAAGCCTCAGCCGCGCCAATGCCACCACCGGTCAGCAGGTCTCGCCATACCGAGTGATCATGGATGTCGATCTGGGCCACCGGCCAGCTCGGGTTGCCGTCGCCGAAGATCTGCCTAGCGGCGCCGGGTTCGCGAACGATCAGCTGACCGGAACCCAACTGGCGCAGCTGACCAAGCACGATGGAGCGGGCCCAGCGACTGATGGTGGGCAGACGGCTATCGCTGGTGGTCGTGGAAGCGTTTTCTATGTTCTCCATGAACTGATCCTCGTGGGGGTAGTACCCGCGGACTGATGTTCGGATTGATCGGCGGAAACCAGTTCCAGGCCCCGGTCATCGCGCCCCAGTCCACGCTGCGGGTGGTCATGGGGCAGTTTGTCCGGGTGAGTATGAAACGGTACTCCCTTGAGCCTGAGCCTGAGGGCGTGCCAGTAGATGCCGGCAACCACCTTGAAGGATTCCACCGGAAACCGGCGCAGACTGCTGTGAATGGTTTTACGTGTGACCGGGGTGCGCCGGACCACCAGCGTGGCATCAAAAACCCGGCTTTCGGTTTGTCCGTTTTCGGCGGGGCGGTTGACGTTCATGTGAATACGGAGTTCCGGCCCCCGGAAGCTGAAGGTCCACTGGTAGGTCTGGTTCATGGGGTTGAATGGCGAGACGTGAAAGCGCTTGGAGAAACCCGCCTTCACGGTTTGCCAGCCCTGGCTGGTTGAAAGGATGTCGTCACCCACATCCAGGCAGTAGACATGGCGCTCATGCCAGGGGGTATTGGTGATCTGCGCCAGGATGACCGCAGGGACAGCACCCTGTGACGGTTGGTCACCCGCGCGGTAGCAGAAATAGAAGCTGACCGGGTTGAACACATAGCCGAAGTGCCTTGGGTGGGTGATCAGCTCCACCGGACCATCGGGCCGCCACCCCGTGGCTGCCTCGACCCTGTCGGCCACCGCCTGACGCAGATCCGGAACGGTAGGGTCCAGGTAGTCACGTCGATGCAGTGACAGCCAGTTGAAACGACCGACGGACACCAGCGAACTGGTATCGCCGAACCGATCCCATTCGTCCAGGTCCAGCGCCAGCATGCCCGTTCTGTAGCTGAATGCATGTGCAGCGGGCGAGTGGCGCCGGTGACGGACGGTCCCGCTAAGCCAGCTGCTGGACAGAGCTGTGGGCCCGCTCATAGGGATACTCCGAAGGCCTCCGCCACCCTCAGGGCACTCTGTACCCCGTCCTCATGGAAACCATTGAACCAATAGGCGCCGCAGAAATGGGTACGGTTACGGTTGCCAATATCATGGTAGCGGTTCTGGGCAGCCACTGCGTCCAGGGAAAACACCGGGTGGGCGTAGCGATACCGTTCGATAATAAGGCTGTCGTCGATATCCTGGCTGCGGTTCAGGGTGACGCAGAAGGTTTCCGGCGCGTTATGGAAATTCTGCAGGATATTCATGTTGTAAGTCACCGATACCGGCTGGTCCGCCTGGTCGGGAAGATAGTAGTTCCAGGCTGCCCAGGCGCGGCGGTTTGATGGCAACACGGAGCTGTCGGTGTGCAGGACCACATCATTATCCTGATAGGGAATGGCGGACAGGATGCCGGTCTCGTCGTCCGAGGCGTCTGCGAGCATGGCCAGGGCCTGGTCGCTGTGGCAGGCCAGGATCACCTGGTCGAAGGGCAGGTTCTCACCCTTGATACGCACGGTGACGCCGTCCTCATGCCGCGTTACCCGCTCTACGGGGCTGTTCAGGTGAGTACGATCACCAAGCCGGTCCATCATGCGCTGCACATACTGCGCCGAGCCGCCGGAAATGACCCGCCACTGGGGGCGGTCATCCACGGATAACATGCCATGGTTGTTGAAAAATTGCAGGAAGAAGCGGATCGGGAACTGTTCCAGCACAATCTCCGGCGCGGACCAGATCGCGGCCCCCATGGGCACGATGTAGTGATCCCGGAAATAGCGGGAAAATCCATGGCGGTGCAGGTATTGCCCGAGCGTTTCCGAATCATCCAGCAGTCTGGCTTCCAGGTCACTTCGGGTCTGCCGGTTGAACCGCAGGATTTCACGGACCATCTTCAGGAACGGTGGATTGACCAGGTTCCTGCGTTGGGCAAACAGGGTGTTGAGACTGGTGCCGTTATACTGGAGGCCATTGGCGGGTGAGTCGACACTGAAACTCATGTCGCTGTCTTCGTGGGGCACGCCCAGCCGGTCCATCAGCCGGATAAAGCCGGGATACGTCCAGTCATTGAACACAATGAACCCGGTATTGACCGGCCATTGACGGCCTCTGGCCTCGACCACGCGGGTGTTGGTATGGCCGCCGGCGTAGTCGCCTGCTTCAAACAGCTGGACGTCGTGGTGTTCCGCCAGCAACCAGGCGGCAGTGAGGCCGGATACACCAGCGCCGATGACGGCTATGCGTTGGGGTGTGTTGCTCATGTTGATCGGTGTTCCTCGGAAGATTCGCGCGCCATGCGGGCGGCCATACGGTCAATCAGCACCTGGGGCAGGTTGCCAAGCATCCGGATAGTCCAGGTAAAACGTCTAGGAAATTCAATGCTATGACGGCCTTTTTTAAGGCCCTCTGTAATACGCTTTGCAGCGTCATCCGGCTGGATCAGGAACGGCATGGGGAAATCATTCCGGTCAGTCAGGGGGGTTTTCACAAACCCGGGAGAGACCAGGAACACGTCGATACCTTCGCGGGCCAGGTCGGCCCGCAGGGACTGGGCGAGGTAGGCCAGCGCTGCCTTTGAGGCACCATAGCCCTCGGCGCGGGTGAACGGGAACCACCAGGCAGACGAGCCCACAATCACCAGTGCGGCAGGTTTTCCGAGACGCCGGGTGCGTCTTAGGCGGGGCAGTGCCTGCTCGATACAGCGAACGGTCCCCATCACGTTGGTCTCAATATTGCGCCCGATCAATTCACTGTCGAAGTGCCGGATATCCAGGTATTCACAAGTGCCTGCGTTGAGGACGACCACGTCCACCGGTCCGCCCCGGTCCAGAACGGCGCCGACGTCACTGAGCTGCCTGGTGTCCGTGGTGTCGGCCGCCGCCGTGGTGACTCGCTCTGGCGCCATTTGCACCAGTTTCTCAAGGGCGTCCTCGCGGCGGCCGGTTACCACCAGCGAATGCCCATCGTCAATCAGCCGGTGTGCCAGGGCCTCACCGATGCCGGATGTGGCGCCGGTCAGCCAGACCGTGGAAGGCTGCTCGAGGAAGCGGCTCATGAGGCGAAGCTCCTCACCAGGCGAATGGCGGAGCCGAGTACCGGCAGGTTCTCGTAAAGCAGTTCGCCGGCATCAAAATAATCCCTGTGGAACTCTACACGGCCTTCTGCAATGGTTAGCCGGCTGATGCCCTGAACCGTCACTTCGCGCCCCCGGCGCAACCGGGGATGAGTCAGGTGCATGGTCCATTCGATGCAGGCGTTATTGTCACTGATCAAGACATTACCAAAAATGAACCGGCAAGCTGTGACGTTGGAATACACCTTGTCAAAATAGGCCCTGAGTTCGTCCAGGCCTTCTATGGCCTCGAATGGGTCCATGAAGCGGACATGGGGGCTGTATACATCTCCCAGCCCGGCCATATTGCCGGCGCAGAGGGTATTGAACAGCCTCTGGAAGCGTTCCACCGTACCAGCGACGGATTCGTTCTGGTGAATGTTGATAGCGGTACCGAATGTGGGTTGCGTGGTCATGAGTTCCTCCGTTGCTGGTCAAGGCGACGGGTTTCTTCCCGCACGCTTTCTGGCACCTGCTTGAGATCGTGAATGATGCCGATCTTCGACAGCAGCCATAACCCATAATAGGTGAGATCGACTTCATACCAGCGGAAACCCTGGCGGGCGGACTGGGGCCAGCGATGATGGTTGTTGTGCCAGCCTTCACCAAAGGTGATCAATGCCAGCCACGGGTTGTTACGGCTGTCGTCCGGTGTTTCGAATCGGCGGGAACCCCAGACGTGAGACAGGGAGTTGATCGACACCGTGGCATGAAACAACACGACCGTAGAAATGAAGAAGCCCCAGACCAGTAACTGAAGGCCGTTGGTGCCCAGGTGGGGTGCCCAGGCCGCGAGCGCTTCGCCGAGCAGATAGATGAGCAGGGCGCAGGATGCCGGCACGAGGGCATCGAAACGGTTGATAAAGCGAAGTTCCGGGTAGCGGAGCCAGTCCTTTACCCGCCGTTGATCGGTGCGGAAACCGGCGTCACAGGTAAACCACCCCATATGGGACCACCAGAAACCACCGTGGTGGGGGGAGTGCAGGTCATCCTCCCGGTCGGAGTGCTGGTGGTGGTGCCGATGGTGGGCTGCCCACCACAGGGGCCCCCGCTGAGCCGCGGAAGCGCCCATCAGGGCAAAGACAAACTGCCACCCCCGGCTGGTGCGGAAGGTCTTGTGGGAGAAGTAACGATGATAGAAGCCGGTAATGGCAAACATCCGGACCGCAAAGAAGGCCAGGGCGAAGACCGCCGCAAAGGTACTTACGCCGGTATAGAATGCCAGCAGGCAGATCAGGTGGAGGGCAACAAATGGAAGCACCCTCAGCAGATTGAATTGTCGTGACGACTGGTCAAGCTGATCCGAACCGGCTTCCGAATCGAACCATCTGAGAATGTTCGTGAGCCAGGAGTAGACTCTGGTCATGCAGATACAACCCTATTCAAAGTTAAAAACCTTCAGGCAGCCCAGGCTGCACTTACGACAACTGTTTCTACGTTGGTGACCAACGTTTTGGATGTTTCAGAAACCATGATTGATTCCCGGAAGTCTCATACTCCTTTACGTCAGGTGGCGATCGTTGGTTCAGGCCTGGCTGGCCTGGTGGCGGCCACGGAGCTTCGCATTGCGGGGGTGGCGGTTACATTGTTCGAGAAGAGTCGTGGCCCCGGTGGCCGTATGGCGGCCAAGCGCCTGCCGGCGCCCGCCGATGGCTCAGCGGACATTGGTGCCCAGTATTTTACCGTACGAAACCCCGCCTTCAGGCAATTCCTTGAGCAGTATGCCGGCAACGACTGCTGGGGCGAATGGCAGGGGCGGTTCCGGTATCAGGATGACCAGGGCAGCTGGCAGGACATGCGGCCGGCTCAGCGGTTTGTTGGTATACCCCGTATGTCGGCGATTACCCGAGCAATATCAGCTGGGCTGGACGTCAGAAGCGGTGTTCGCATAGCGCGGTTGCAACGGAATGACCAGGAGCTCTGGACACTGACGGACACGGAGGGCGGTACCCATGGCGGCTACGATGCCGTGGTATTGACACCGCCACCGGCTCAGACTGACGAGCTGCTGACAGACAGTGGCCTGTCGGAACTCGCCGATGACCTCAACATCCGCATCAGCCGCATGCAGGCCTGCTGGACGGTTGTGGTCCATTTCCCCCAGGGCAGTGGCGCCGGGGTCGAGGGGTTCATGCCCAACAGCTCCCTGCTGAACTGGGCCGCCAATAACTCCAGCAAGCCTGGCCGGGACGACGACGGGGAGTGGTGGGTGCTCCACGGCGACCCGGACTGGTCAGACGCCAACACCGATATGGCCCCTGATCAGGTGCGCGAGACCCTGCTGGCGGAGTTCCTCCGCTGCAGTGGCGTTACCGCCCAACCGGACAATTTCCTGGTGCACCGCTGGCTCTATGCCAAGCCCAGGGCCCGAACGGCTCAGGGCCACCTGTGGTTTGCCGATCAGCGCATCGCGGTTGCCGGTGACTGGCTCGATGGCGGTCGCGTGGAGGGCGCCTTCAACAGCGCCGCCGGTCTGATCAGCCGGCTTCAGGCGGAAGGCCTGATCAGTGACCTTGCGCAACCCCGGTAACTTCCCGGGGGCGTAGGTAGAAGTGGGTGATGGTGCCGTCGGCGAACTTGCTGAAGAAGGCGCTGACGTCGCTGATACGCTGCAGGCGACGGCTGCGGGTAATGGGGTCCCTTACCAGTACCTGGATGCCGTCGAAGCTCTCACCGATCCGTGAGAACTTCGCCCGCATGGTGCAGGTCACCACGTCCCTCGGGGGCAGGGACAGCTCACGGGCCAGCCAGTGACGGTGTGCGCCCAGTTCGTCCGGGTCCAGGTTTTCCCGGGTGTCCAGGTGGCGCAGCTTGACCCGGTCCACAATGCAGCGGGAGTAGCTGGCCGGACGTCGCCGGGCAATACGCCGGAAGGCCTCCCAGAAGAAACTGTCGGTGAGGTCGGCGAAGTATCCGATGTCACTGAGGCAGGTGTTGACCCAGTCGAAGATCTCCGGATCCTCCAGGGCCTCGTTGATGGCCTCCCGCAACAGCCAGTCGAAGCCGAGCGCGGTCTTGTGGGCGTAGACCTTGCGATACATCTGGTGGCGGCTGTAGACGAAGTCCTCCAGCGCCCCCAGACCCTTGTGGGTGATGGCCAGCCCCAGCCAGGGTGTGCGGCTGTCCCAGCCGAAACGCAGGTTACTGAGCAGGTGGTCCAGGTTGAAGCCACCAATGGTTACCGATGAGTGGAAGCCATCCCGCAGCATGTAGTCGGCGCGGTCAGCGTCGATCTCTCCGGACACGATGGATGACAGCATATCCATCACCAGCTTGGGGATGTCGGCGTTGCGCAGCCGGCCGGCATCGGAGTCACCGCCGGCGATGAATTCCCAGAACGTATGGGCGTGGCGGCAGAAAGCCTCACTGGGGGTCACCTGGGTGGTCTCCATAATACCCATGACATCCTCAAGGTAGAGGCCTGCCTGATCCAGATCGATGCTGGTGAGAATGTCGTGGGCGACCCTTACAGAGTAATGTTCGTGCTCAAGTTCCGCCGGTACCTCTTTGAAATACCGGTGATAGTCCGCGCCTTCCCAGAGTTGCTCAAACCGGCCCGGCTGTGCCATCAGATCGTGAATGCGACGGGCCTGGGTGAACTGGTGGGAGAAGCTGGAGTGGCCACTGTCGTGTAGCAGGCAGCCCAGCCGTATGGTTTTCGCCAGGTAATCGATGGCGTCGAGCTGGCTCAGGGTCAGGTCCACCTGCTCGCTGAGTTGCCGTTCCCGCAGATAGGCGTCAATCATGGCGCGGAACATTCGCCCGCCCACGTGCATCACACCAACACTGTGCAGAAACCGGGAGTGGGTGGCACCCGGGAAAACCAGGCTCAGGATGTCGTTCTGGCAGATATTGCGCAGGCGCTGGAAAAGGGGGTGGTCGATAACCCGTATTTCGTGACGATAGAGGGGGATGCCCCCGTGAACCGGATCCATGATGATCTTGTCATAGGCACCGAGAAGATCATTGACCGCCTTGCGCATGATTAAACCTCGCAGGGAAAACACTGAGGTACTTGTTATATCACAGCACCGTGCCAGAATACCCGGTATAAGCCGTGGCTGAATATGAAAAAAACGGTTATCCGGCACAACCAACGCATAAAGGCCGAAGCATGACAGCGCGCACTGAGCGCATACTTATTATCGATGCGGACGACGCCGCGCGAGCGGATCTGGATCGTTACCTGGTTTCGCGTGGTTTTTATGTGCACGGTTACAGCAGTATTGCCGACGCCCGGAAGCTCTTCGATGACGATCCGCCGGACGTGATCTTTGCGGACCTGCCACCGAAAACCATCAGCGACCTTACCTCCGGGCTTGCCCATGATGGTGATTTCCTGCCCCTGATTGCCTTCTCCCATGTCACCACGGCCAACGAGGTTATAGAAGCATTGCGCGCCGGCGCGGTGGATTTCGTGCTCAAGCCCCTGACCGACAAGACAGCAGTGGAGGATGTACTCGGGCGCCTGTTTGACCGGGTCCGTATACACCGGCTCAATCGCCTTTACCGCCAGGAGCTTGAAGAGGCGAACACCGACCTGCGGGAGGGTATTTCCGAACTCAGGGCGGATCAGCGGGCAGGGCGTAAGGTACAGCTGAAAATGCTGCCGGATCACAAGGTGATGGTGAACGGCCTGGCCCTTGACTACCTGATCAAGCCGTCGTTGTTCCTGAGCGGTGATTTTCTCGACTATTTCCGGATTTCCGATGACCAGACCCTGGTCTACATTGCCGACGTGTCTGGCCACGGGGCCAGTTCGGCCTTCGTGACCGTGTTACTGAAAAACCTGACCAACCGGCTGCAGAGGAACCTTCGCCGTGGTTCCTCCGACGATATCCTCTATCCGGAACGGATCCTCCAGCGTATCAACTCGGAACTGCTCGATACCGGTCTGGGCAAGCACGTCACGGTATTTGTGGGCATAATCTCATCCTCAGCCAGAACCTTGCGTTACGCTGTAGGGGCGCACTTTCCAATGCCGGCGATCTCGTTCAGGGGAGGCGAAACGCACTTTCTGGAAGGGTCCGGCTTGCCGGTCGGGCTGTTCGAAGACCCCGAATGGGAGGAGTTCGAACTGTCCCTGCCCGAGCCGTTTCACCTTTTCCTGTTCTCCGATGGTATCCTCGAGGTATTGGACGATGCGAACCTGGATAAAAAGGAACAGCAACTACTTGAACTCGTATCGGGAGGCCGTCAGACTATCGCATCGCTGAGTGATGCCCTGCGCCTTGAGGGGAAATCAGACCTACCAGACGATATCGCGATAGTGTCGGTAACTGATGTAACAGTGACCGATTCGGATTTACAGGGCGTATCCGTCACTGATGCCGGGAAGCCGGCGGGTGCCGGATGAGTATGGACTCATCAGGCGTTTCCGTTTTGTCGAATGACTGGCAGTAGAAGACATGGCTGGCTACAAGATTCTGCAGGCTGAGAAGCAGGGGATCTACGTCCTCAAATTTATCGGGGAGATCCGTCTCAATCTTTGCTCGACACTGGACAACCTGGTGGAGACCATCACCTCCGACCCGGCTTTCAAGACCGTGGTTATTGATCTGACGGAAACCGAAGTCATTGACAGCACGACCCTCGGGTTGCTGGCGAAGATTGCCATGGCCGCCAACAAGCAGAGCCACTTTCTGCCAACACTGATTTCCACCAATCCGGACATAACCCGCATCATTACGTCCATGGGGTTCGACCGGATTTTCATTATTGTGCGTGAGCCTGCCTCCCGCATCGAAGAACTTGAGGAAATTCCCGTACTCCGCGCCAGCGAACAGGAAGTACGGGACAAGGTGCTGGATGCCCACCGGGTACTGATGGGCCTGAACAGCCGCAACCGGGACGAATTCCATAACCTGGTGCGTGCCCTTGAGTGCGAGGACCCGGGCTGATTCCAAGCACGAAGCCCATACAGGCCCCAGCGGCCGAAACGGAAGCTTATGTCTGACAATACGTCGCCCGGTAACGGGCAATCCCCCCAGAATTCCCGGCAGTTCCCCTCCGGACCCGGCGGCGCGCGCCATGTTGCCGTCCTCGGTGGTGGCAGTTTCGGTACGGCCATGGCCAAGATCCTGGCGGAAAAGGGCCATACCGTCCATTTCTGGATGAGAGACGAAAACCAGGTCCGCGAACTGACCGAGCAGGGCACGAACAGCCGTTACATGCCCGGTGTCCGGATTGAAGGCGATCTTCGCCCGACAACCCGTTTTGCGGAGGCACTGGCGGAGGCAGAAGCCGTATTTGTCGCTATTCCCAGCAAGGCCTTCCGACAGGTCATTCGCACCCATGCCAACGACTTCGCCCCTGGCCAGATTGTGGTCAGCCTCACCAAGGGCGTTGAGCGTGACGGGTTCAAGCTGATGAGCGAAATCCTCCAGGAAGAAATTCCGCGCACCCGGATTGGCGTGCTCAGTGGCCCCAACCTGGCGGCCGAAATCGTCAACCGGGAACTGACCGCCACCGTTATTGCCGCCAAGGACCCGGAAGTACGCCGTGCGATACAGGACCTGCTGGGCTGCGAGTACTTCCGGGTTTACGCCAACGTGGATGTCTACGGCGTGGAGCTTGCGGGCGCCCTGAAGAATATCTATGCGGTCGTTTCCGGCATGGCCGCAGCCCTGGATCTGGGCGAGAACGCCCGGGCCATGTTGCTGACCCGCAGCCTGGCAGAAATGAGCCGCTTCGCGGTCAGCCTCGGTGCCAACCCCATGACCTTCATGGGCCTTGCCGGCATCGGCGACCTGGTGGTGACCTGCACGTCCTCCAAGAGCCGTAACTACCGCGTGGGCTATGCCGTTGGCAAGGGTGCCGAGCTGGATGATGCCGTCGCCGAGCTGGGTCAGGTGGCGGAAGGTATCCACACCTTATTACTGGTCAAGGAAAAGGCCGAAGCGGTGGGCATCTACATGCCACTGGTAAGGGGGCTGTACGACATTCTCTACGGTGGCGCCTCTATCAAGGCGGTCATCAACGGGCTGATGACGGCAGTGCAGAATTCCGATGTGGAGTTCATCCTGCCGCGAACCCTGTCAGGGCAGGGCTGACCATGTACGTGCTGGTGATGCGCCATGGCGAGGCAGGCTGGCATTCCATTGATCAGGAGCGGGAACTGACCGAGGCTGGTCGCAAGGGCTGTGCCCTGGTGGCGCGACAGATTGCCAGGTCCCCCTGGCGCCCGCGCGAAATATGGTCCAGCCCACTGGTCCGGGCCCGGCAGACAGCGGCCATTGTCTCCGAGATCCTGAACTGCCGGGTCGCGGAGAAGCCCTTCCTTACTCCCGACGATGATCCCGGGCTGTGCCTGGACTCGCTGCTTGAAGAGCCGCCGGCTTCCCGCCTGATGATTGTTTCCCACATGCCTCTGGTTGGCGCGCTTTCCACTCTGCTGGTGGATGGTCATCGTCACGGCATCCCGTTCATGACGAGTCAGGCCGTTGCCCTGGACATGCCCGTGGTCGGGCCCGGGTGCGCCGACCTGAAAGCGCAATTCCTGCCCTGATCCTACAGGCCGCTACCGCTATCCGGTCTTGCAAGGTGCTGGCGCTGCCCCCATCATCCATGCAGATGACTTCTTCCATACAACATTTCCCCGGTTATCAGGAGACTCTGCCATGAGCCAGGACACCAAGCGCCTCGAGGAACAGGTCAAGGCTGCCGCTCAGGAAGGCGGTACGTTACCGCCGATCGAAAAATGGGACCCGGAACTGTCCGGCGACATCGATATCCGGATCGCCCGCGACGGCAGCTGGTATCACGAAGGTGAGCCGATGCAGCGTGAAGCCATTCCACGGCTGTTCTCGACCATCCTGCGTCGGGAAGAAGACGGTCACTATTATCTGGTGACCCCGGTGGAAAAGTGGCGCATCCAGGTGGAGGATGCCCCCCTTATCGCCCATACCCTGGAGGTGGAAGGTGAGGGCGAGCAGCAGTTGCTCGCGGTAACCACCAACGTGGGTGAGAAACTGTTACTGGGCCGGGAGCATCCGCTGGAAGTCGGAACCTATGACAGTGACGGCAGCCCGCGCCCGGTGGTCCATGTCCGCAGAGGCCTGGAGGCGCGACTGGTAACAGCCGCCTATTATGAACTGGCGGATCTGCTGGTCGAAAAGAACTCTGGCGACAAGCCGGTACTCGGAGTATGGAGCGGGGGTGAGTTTTTTGACGTGGGTAACGGTTGAAATCCGGTCAGGCGTCTCCACCAATGGGGTAACACGGTAGAAAAGGCAGTCTGACACTTGTTAAACTGTACTTTCGATCTTGTTACCGAGCCCGGCTCTCTAACGAGACCCGGTGGTCGTTAGTTCCGTTCCTCTGTGCAGTCCGGCTGTTCAAGATCACTTTCGATCAACCGTATTTACATTTACAGTCATTACGACATGCAAGGAGAAACCATGGCCCAACCTCGCGTTGTTACCATTCACTATACATTGACCAACGATGAGGGAGAGCAGCTGGACTCCTCCCGCGTGGAAGGTCGTGAGCCACTGTCGTATCTGGAAGGTGCACAGAACATCATCGGCGGTCTGGAAAATGCGCTGAACGAGAAAGGCGCTGGCGACCAGGTCAAAGTCTCTGTTGATCCCGCTGAAGGTTACGGCGAGAAAAACGACGAGCTGATCCAGCCGGTTCCCCGCTCCGCCTTCGAAGGCGTGGACACCATCGAGCCGGGCATGCAGTTCCAGGCACAGACTCCGGGCGGTCCCCAGATCGTTCGTGTTGTCGAAGTGAACGATGAAACTGTCACTATCGACGCCAATCATCCGCTGGCCGGTGAAACCCTCCACTTTGACGTGGAAGTGGTTGAAACCCGCGAAGCAACCGATGAAGAGCAGGAGCACGGTCACGCCCACTAAGGCGGTGACGCTCTGCAGAAAAGCGGCCTGAGGGCCGCTTTTTTTGTGGAACACAGGTTGGCCACGGATGCCCGGGACCATCAGGTGGGCATTCGGGGTGCCGTCCTCACCTTGCCAGGTTGAAGAAATAACGTATTTCAGGACGGGACAACCGTGACCCGTCCTAAAATACGTTGACGGTTTTTGTTGAAGCCAGCGCCTTATGGGGGCTGGCTTTTTCATGTACCTCTTGGGGCGTTTTCATGCCCAGGCTGAG